>CAZBFW010000648.1:0-2961 GCA_964491135.1 uncultured Phycisphaeraceae bacterium
CGCCGCAACGGGCGCGCCAGTCGTCACTCATGGGTGCGGTCCTGTCAAATGGGCCCTACGTCTCAACGCATGCGGCGTTGTCGCATTTCTGCACGGCTTATCCACACTGCCGAAGATACATAAAGTGTGACTCGAATGCCGCATAACTGGATCAACGGTCATAGCTGATAACCAAAACGCCAGCGTTTGTCCATCCGAGTGCAGGGCAGGCGAGCCCGCGGTACGCGATCCGGGACCGCAAGGCCGGGTCGTGGGATCGACAGGTCGGCCCATCTTTCCGTTCTCCGGCGGGTCCGTGCGTGTTTTTTCGCAGCTCCGGTCGGCGGACGCCCACCCCGTTCCGGGTCACCCCTCGGTTGGCCGTGACCTCCTGCCCCGCAAAGCTTTGCGCCAGTCCTGACGGGCAGAATCACCCGCGTGTCATCTTCACTGGCATCGGGGTTGCTATGAGACGGCCGGCTCCGTGTGTCCGGAGCGATCGTGTCTCGATCGCGGAGTGTCGAAACCAGGGAAGGGACGGCATGCCAGAGCCCCTGTTCGAAGAACTCAAGAGCCTGATTGACTTCGGCCCGGCCGACGAGGCGAACCTGCGCCTGCTGGCTGAGCCCCTGGACGCCCGGATCGACCACATCGCGGAGCAGCTCTACAACAAGCTACAGGAGCATCCAGCCGCGCGGTCCGCCATTCGGGAGAGCGGCGCCAGCGAGACGCGAGTTCGGTCGACCATCGCCGACTGGCTGGTCGGCCTGCTGGAGGGACCGTACGACCAGGAGTATTACCAGCGAAGAGTCCGCGTGGGCCTGGTACACGCCCGCATGAGGTTGCCTCAACACTTCATGGTGGCCGCGATGCACCTGGTCCGGCGGGCGCTGGTCGACGCGGTATGGGACCTGGCGCTGCATCCGGACGACAAGCTTGCCAAGGTGCGATCCGTTCACAAGATCGTCGACATCGAGACCGCCGTGATCATGGAGAACTTCCGCGAGGGATACGCCGAGCGGGTCCGGCAGGCCGAACGCGAGACGGTCAAGGAGCGGCTTCGGGAGTCGGAGCACCTGGCCAACATCGGGCAGTTGGCGGCGGCCCTGGCCCACGAGATCAAGAATCCGCTGGCCGGCATCAGCGGGGCGATCCAGGTCATCGCGGGGGACCTGGCTCCGGACGACTCGCGCCGCGACGTGGTGGACGAGATTCTGGCCCAGATTGACCGCATGGATGCGACGGTGCGCGACCTGCTGGTCTACGCCCGCCCCAAGCCGCCGGAGCGGGAAGTGCACGGTGTGGGGGCGGCTGTACAGCGAGCGCTCATGCTGCTGCGTGAGGAGCCGGCCTTCGACGGCATCGAGATGCACCGCGAAGGGCTGGACTGCGACGTGGAGGCCCTCATCGACCCGTCGCAGTTTCAGCAGGTGATCACCAACGTTCTGCTCAACGCGGCCCAGGCCTGCAACCAGCGAGGCGAAGTCACGGTGCGCCTGTCCCGGGACAACAGCGTCGCCCGGGTGGAGGTCGCCGACACGGGCTGCGGGATGACGCGGGCTGAAGCCGAGCGTGCCTTTGAGCCTTTCTTCACGACGAAGGCAAAGGGCACGGGCCTTGGCCTGCCCATCTGCAAGCGTATAATGGACGCCCACGACGGGCGCATCCGCCTGCAGAGCCGGGAGGGCAAGGGTACCCGGGTGGTCATCGAACTGCCGATCAGTCTATGAGCAAAACGCGGGCCCTGATCATCGAAGACGAGAAACTCATCCGTTGGTCGCTGCGGCAGCAGCTCCTCGAAGAGGGATTCCTCGTCGATGAGGCCGAGACCGGACGCGACGGGCTGGCCAAACTGGCCCGCGAAACCTACGACCTGGTCACCCTCGACTACAAGCTCCCCGACATCTCCGGCCTGGACGTCCTGACCGAAATGCAGCCGCTGGACGGAGACCTCGTGGTCATCATGATCACCGCGTTCAGCAACGTCGAGGACGCCGTGGAGGCCATGCGACTGGGCGCGTTCGACTACGTCAGCAAGCCATTCAAGATGGACGAGCTGATGATGACGATCGAACGCGGCCTGGAGCGGACCCGGCTGCAGCGCCGCGTGCGCGATTTCCGCGCGGAAATGCAGGCCAAGTTCGGCATGGACCGGGTCATCGGCGCCTGCCGGCCCATGCAGGAGCTGTTTCAGACCGTCCGCGACATCGCCGCCAGCGGGGCCTCCACCATCTTCATCTGCGGCGAGAGTGGAACGGGCAAGGACCTGCTCGCCAAAACCATCCACTACAACTCCGACCGGGCGGACCACCCGTTCGTCAACATCACATGCACGGCCATGGCCGAAACGCTGCTGGAAAGCGAGCTGTTCGGCCACGAGCGCGGCGCCTTCACGGACGCGAAGGTCACCAAGAAGGGCCTGCTCGAGATGGCGGACGGCGGCACTGTCTTCCTCGACGAGGTGGGCGACATGCCGCCCGTGCTCCAGGCGAAGCTGCTGCGATTCCTCGAGGAAAAGCAGTTCCGGCGGGTTGGCGGGCTGGCCGACATCGCAGTGGACGTGCGGGTGATCGCCGCCACGAACCGCAACATCCACAAGCTGGTGGAGGACGGGAAGTTCCGTGAGGACCTGTTCTACCGGCTGAACATCATTCCCGTCCGGCTGCCCCCTCTGCGTGACCGGGGTGACGACATCCGGCTTCTGACGCACCACTTTGTGGCCATGTTCGCCACGGAATTTCGCAAGACGATCACCGGCATCACGCGGGACGCGGAGGCCAAGCTGGCGTCGTACTCCTGGCCGGGCAACATCCGCGAGCTGCGCAACGCGATCGAGCGGGCCGTGCTGCTGACCAAGCGGGACGTTCTGGAGGCAGATGATTTCGTGCTCGGCCGCGTTCGGGAGCAGTCGGGCGAGGCCATCCAGGGCCTCCAGCTCCCCACGGGCGGCGTGGACCTGGACAAGGTGGAAGAGCAGCTCGT
>CAZBFW010000649.1:0-2959 GCA_964491135.1 uncultured Phycisphaeraceae bacterium
GTGCACGGGAAATATGGCGGCAAACACCAACGACCCGTCCGCAGAGGCGATCAGCACGTGCTGCAGGCGAATATAGGGGTTATGGACCGCTCGACGCGAAGCCCGCCCATACCACGCAAGCACCAGCCCGACAGTCAGCCCGTCAAGGAGGGTCGAGAGGATCAAGATGGCTGTCCAGCCCCTCATGGCAGGTCCTACGAACCGGAGGGCTCTGGGTTCGCCGTCGCCCGGGTCCACCCTCGCTCCCGGGCCGACGCTCTCCATTGCCGCGGCAAAATCCGGTAGACTGGTTCCTCGTGCGAAAGCCCGTGTTTCCCAATGTATCGCTCGCGGCAAAGTGCCGCATCCTGTTCGGCGTCGCCGTCCTGCTGATTCTGGCCGCCACCCTGCTCGTTCCCTGGGTGCAGATGGCCAGTCTCAGTAACCATCTGGCCGTTCTGAAGGCGGAGCAGATGGCGGGGACCGCGTATCTACTGACCGACCTGTCCCGGCCGGATTGGGACGCGGCCCAGAACGACCTGAACCAGCGGTGGCCCACCTACGCCCGCCGCTTCGATTTCGACCGCTCTCACCCCCCGCCAACCCTCATCTCGCTCGAACAGGCGAGGGCCCGTGGCGAGGAGGGCTTCGTCAATATGGCCATCCGCCAGTTGCAGGCGTACCCCACCCAGCCGTACTACTGGACCATCGGGAAACGAGACGGGCAGGACCTGCTCAAAGTCGCGATGGCCGTCCGTGCTGCGGAGACCGAACCCAACCCCGGCAGTCTTCGCGGTATCATCGAAGTGCGAATGCCAATCAAGGGCGAATTGGGCATCTGGAACTGGATCGTGACCGTCTCGGCCGGTCTCTCCGGCGGGCTGCTGGCCCTGCTGGTGTTCTACCTGATCACGCAAAAGCTCATCCTGTCCCCCGTTCGCCGGCTCCGCCGCCTGGCCGACCAGGTGGCCCAGGGAGATTTGGCAGCACGGTCCGACATCGCCACGCGCGACGAATTCCAGGACCTGGCCACCAGCTTCAACGAGATGCTGCGGCACCTCCAGGCCGCGCAGGAGAAGCTCGAGACGATCAACCGATCGCTGGACGCGAAGGTCGACGAGCTGGCCAACGCCAACGTGGCCCTGTACGAGAGCAACCGCCTCAAGAGCGAGTTTCTGGCGAACGTCAGCCACGAGCTGCGTACGCCGCTCGTATCCATCATCGGCTTCGCGGAGCTCGTTCGCGATGCGCAGGACAGCCCACCCAAGGACCGCTCACGTCTCAAACGCTATTGCGAGAACATCCACACCAGCGGCCGGATGCTGCTGGACATCATTAACGATCTGCTCGACCTCGCCAAAATCGAGGCCGGCAAGCTGGAGCTGCACGTCAGCCGGTTCGACATCCGAGAGGTCTGCCAGACTCTCATCGACTTCGTACAGCCCCTGGCGGACAAGCGGAACCTCAGCCTCACGCTGGAGATCGAAGACGGCCTGCCGGAGATGGAGTCCGACTCCGGCAAGATCAAGCAGGTCCTCTACAACCTCCTGAGCAACGCCTTGAAGTTCACCCCGGAAGGCGGTGCAGTCAGCGTTCATGTCCGCCCCGAAGACGGTCGCGTGCCCGTGGTGCGAATCGCCGTGCGCGACACGGGGCCCGGCATTCCCAAGGAGCTGCACGAGGAGGTCTTCGAGAAGTTCAAGCAGGCGGATGCCTCCGTCACCCGTGAACACGGCGGCACCGGCCTGGGCCTGGCCATCACCCGCGAACTGGTCCACATCCTGGGCGGGGAGATCCGACTGGAAAGCGAACCCGGCCAAGGCTCAACCTTCACCGTCACCCTTCCCGCCCGCGCCCTCACCGTCGGCTCCCCGGACCGCCCCGAGGCAACCGCCCGGGCCCGGGCCTGAACGCCACACCCAACGGCCCGTCTCAACCGCCTGCTGTCGCATCACTCGCCTTTCCGCAGAACAAAGAACACGTAGCTGAACGTGTCCCCATACCGCCGCGTGATGTCCAGTTCCTGGTCCATTTCCTCGAGCACCAGGGCCAGCATCGGGTCTGTCGCGGCCTGAGGCCGCAGCATCCCCACCCGCGCGGCGAGCGGCGTCAGGTATTCATCCCACCACGCCGCGCCCGGCAGAACGAAGGCATCCACCACCTGGAAGCCGGCCTCCTCCGCAATCTTCCGATTCCCCTCCGCCGTCGTAATGGCCGGATACACCGACTCCCAGAACGTCTTCACCTCCGCCGGTGGCGTGTCCGTCAGCCACGCCGCCTCGCTGACCACAAGGCATCCGCCCGGCCGCAGCAGCGGCCGCCAGCGACGCAGCCCCTCCCCGAAGCCCATAATGAAGATCGCCCCTTCGCACCAGATCAGATCCACCGAACCCGGCGGGGCCGTCAGGCTGTCAAAGGACTGGTGCCGCGTCATGATCCGCTCCGCCAGCCCGACCGCCGCCGCGGACGCACGAAGCTGCGCGAGAAACGGCTCGTGGAAGTCCACGGCGGTGATCGGCACGCCGAACTCCCGCGCCAGAACCAGCGTCTGCCGCCCCGGCCCGCAGCCGAGGTCCAGGATCACTGGATTGTCCGGCAGACGCGGCAATCGCCGTATGGCCTCCAGTGTAGCCGCGTCGCTGCCCGGGCCTTCGCGTGGCAGATCACAGTGCAGCCGAAAGAACGCCTTCCAGTAACCCTCCATCCGATCGCATCTCCCTCTGGAGTCAACGTCGGCCTCTGCCCATCCCACGCGGTGGCACGCAGCACACCCGCACCGCACCACGGTGCGGATGGTACCCGAAACCCGCCGCCGATTCCCAGTCCGCCGCGTCATGCCGCGTGTTTCCGCGCAAGGTTGCCAACACCCGACCCCGCGGGTAAGCTGTTATGCCAGTGAACCTTGGGCGATTAGCTCAGTTGGCCAGAGCGCCTCGCTTACAACGAGGAGGTCGGTGGTTCGAGCCCGCCATCGCCCAGT
>CAZBFW010000650.1:0-2955 GCA_964491135.1 uncultured Phycisphaeraceae bacterium
GGGTGAACCCGCACGGCGGCTGGATCGCGACGAACCTGGCCACCGGCAAGAAGATCCGTGTGTAGAGTGCCCAGCGACTCCGCCACGAGATCTCCGAGGCACCGGCCGACGCACCGCCGCCGGACCGTGACCACTGCTCCCGATGCGGCCAGCCGGCCGCGTTGACGCACCTGGGCAGTGCGCTCTGCCAAATTTGCTGGGACCAGCAGTGCCAACGGGACGAGGGCGCGGCCCAGGAACCGCAGCCCGAGACCACGGAGATCGCCGCGACCGTCGAGGCCGTCCAGGCGGGCAACCTGGCCGAGGGGATCGCCATCCCAACGCCGGCGAAGAAAACCCGGACCAAGAGGGCCGCCGAACCCAAGCCGAAACGGCTCGGCGTCCTGAACGCCGCGGCGCAGGTGCTGAAGGCATCAGGGCAGCCCATGCGGTCAGGCGAGATGATCGCTGCGATGGTCGAGCAGGGCTTGTGGCAGAGCCCGAACGGCAAGACGCCCGAGGCCACGCTCTACGCCGCGATCATCCGCGAGATCGGCACGAAGGGCGACTCGGCCCGGTTCCGCAAAGTCGAGCGCGGGAAGTTCGAGTACGCCGGGACGGAGGCCTGACCCATGATCGCCAAACGCAAACGCAGGCAGACCTTCGAAGTGTTCGATGGGCACCTGGCCCGCAAGGTCGTGCCGCGACGCGGCCAGCCGTACGAGCACCGGTGCCCGCTGGCCTCGTTCGAGCAGATCGCCCACGCGGCCGAAGAGCTCGGCGAGGATGGCTTCACCCTGGAGACGATCGCCGAGCACGAGGGGCTGCCGTGGACACGGGCGGCAGTGGCCCTGGCCTTTCTGAAAGAACGGGGGATCGTCGAAACCCGGTACCGGCGAAACCATGCCGCGACAGCCAGCGTCCACCTGGACGCCATGATCGAGTACCACGCCCTGGCCGAGAAGGCCTGAATCCATCATGCCCCATCCACCGAAGCCTCGGCAAAGTCCGGGGCTTCCTCTCCGGCACGAGAGTCACGTCCGACGGGTTGGCAGGCCAACTGGCGTTCGATCAGATGGCCCATGGCGGCCAGTGCGTGATCTGGTAGGCGAACTGCCTCCCGGGTCCGTCCACCTGCCCAATGCCATACCCGATCGACTGCAGAATCTTCAGGTCGCGCTGGATCGTGCGGTCAGAAACGTCAAGGCACCGCGCCAGGCGCCGCAACGTCTGCGGCGAATCAGACAGCATCCGGATCAGGCGGATCAGCCGCCGCAACTGGGCGGCGCCGTTCACTTCAGCCATTCTTCTCAACTCTCACGTACGAGTCTTCTGCCGGCGTCCGATCGGACCGCACGATCGGCCAGTCGGTGATGGCATCACCAGATTACCGGTCCATGAAGTTCCATGTCCCGGGTACAATACACGTTCGGCTTTTCCGTTCAACAGGTTCAGTTTTGGCTGGGGTTTTTGTCCTGTGTTGTGACGACCGGCACGAGACCGGTGCTAGAATTGACCAACGCCGCCGAGTACGCTTGCGTACCGAAAGCTGCCATGCGAGACCGGCGACACGAGAAGAGCAGCTCCAAGGGCCGCGGATACCCGTTGGAGCTGCCGATAGAAATTGCGATGGACAGAACGACTCAGTCGGTTACGAGGTCTGGCACTTGCCCTCCTTCTCCTTGGCCTTGCATTCGTTACAGAGTTCGCCCGTCGTCGGCTTGTCGGCACGTTCTTCGTAATCGTACGTCGGCCAGTTGGAGCAGTTCCGGCAGTAATGCCACGTATCCGTTCCCCGTTTCTTGCGATACTTCATGGCCCGTCTCCTTATGGACATGACTTCCCGAGAATTGTGCAAGCTGTGCTACCACACGAATGCGGTCGGGTTCCGCGTGCCCGATCACATCTGGCAGGCCATTGTACCCGAATCCGTTCGGAATTCCGTGGTGTGCCTCTCGTGTTTCACCCGCCTGGGCGACGAGAAAGCCATTCCGTGGGATGGGTGCATTGAGTTCTATCCCGTAAGCTTGGCCACGCATCTCGGAATCGACCGATCACGCGCAACTGTTCAGCTAGGCTGAACATACCACGCGATCCAACTGCGCCTTGCGCCCCGCGAACTTCTCCCAGCGCTGCACGATCACGTCACAGTACAGTGGGTCGAGCTCCGTCAAAAATGCCCGTCGACCCGTCTGCTCCGCCGCGATCAGGGTCGAGCCTGACCCGCCGAACAGGTCCAGCACGTTCTCACCCGGTCGGCTGGAGTACTGGATCGCCCGCACGGCCAGTTCCACCGGTTTCTCCGTCAAGTGCACCATGTTCTGCGGGTTGACCTTCTTGATGTGCCACAGGTCGGGCACGTTGTTCGGCCCCAGAAAAACGTGGGCCGCCCCTTCCTTCCAGCAGTAGAAGCACCACTCATGCGCGCCCATGAAATCCTTGCGTGTCAGAACGGGGTGCTGCTTGTCCCAGATGATCGCCTGGGAAAAGTACAGTCCGCAGGCCTTCAGCACCGGCGGATAGTTGGCGCAGTTGGCGTATCCGCCCCAGCAGTACAGGGCCCGGCCGGGCAGCAGCACCCGGGCGATGTTGCCGAACCACGCGTGCAGCAGCCGGTCGAACTCCTCGTCGGACACGAAGTCGTTGATCAGGGGCCGGTCTTTCGGGCGCAGTTTCTGATGAGTTGCGTGGGCCACGGTCGGCCGGCGGTGCAGGTCGAAGCCCTGGTGATGGGTGACGCCCGGTTCGCCGAACGACGACAGTCCCGCGGCGATGGCGTTGTTGCTCCGCGGCTCTACCTTCACGTTGTAAGGCGGATCGGTGTTGACCATGTGGATCGGCTGGCCATCCAGTAGCCGGTCGACGTCGGCCGCGTTGCCGGCGTCCCCGCACAGAAGCCGGTGCTCGCCCAGTATCCACAGGTCGCCGGGCTGGGTGACCGCCTCGTCCGGCGGCTCGGGCACCTCGTCGGGGTCG
>CAZBFW010000651.1:0-2955 GCA_964491135.1 uncultured Phycisphaeraceae bacterium
CCCCCATGCACATTCTGCTGACCAACGACGACGGAATCCTCGCGCCCGGACTGGCCGCCATGTATCGCGAACTGGCCAGGCTCGGCCAGGTCAGTGTGGCCGCTCCGGATTCCGCCCAGTCCGCCTCCGCTCACGCCATCACTATCAACGCCCCTTTGACCGCCAGCTGGGTCCACGTTCAGAACGAATTCCACGGCTGGTCCATCGGCGGGAGACCGGCCGACTGCGTGAAGCTGGCCGTCAGTCAGCTTGTCCGGCCCCGGCCGGACCTGGTGGTCTCCGGCATCAATGACGGGGCGAACGTGAGCATCAACGTGCTGTATTCCGGCACGGTGGCTGCCGCTGCGGAAGCCGCCCTGTTGGGTCTGCCCGCGGTGGCCGTCTCGCTGGAACACGGCGATGAACTGGACTTCGGCGGGGCCGCGCGGATCGCCCGGGGAATCATCGAACGACTGCTTCCGAGCCACCTGCCGGCCGGCAAGCTCATCAACATGAACATCCCCTCGCTCACGGAGGGCCGGCCCAGGGGGATTCGCGTCGTGCCGCAGGCAGTCCAGATCATGGACGATTACTACGTGGAGCAGGACGGGCCGTTCGGCACCAAGCAGTTCTGGCTGCGCGGCAGCTTCAAGGACTTCGGCCCGGACGCGAACACCGATCTCTGCGCCCTGCGAGACGGCTTCGTCACGTTGACTCCCCTCCACGTCGACCTGACCGAGCGTCCCCGCCTCGCCGACCTGACCGCCCTGGATTGGCCGGACGTGACGCAGTTCCGCTGAGCAGCTACGAAACGCAAGAACGCAGAAACACGGAAACGCAAAAACGCAAAAACGCGGAAACGAAAAGACGCAAGAATGCAAAAACGGATGCGCAAAGAGGCACGGGCATGAAGCGATGGCACCGCAGCCGGCTTCAAGCCGATTCTTCCGAACGCCCGGGCAATTCGGTACTATCGAAGTAGCGTTGCAGGAATGTCGCTGACCCCGGACTTCACAATGAGCAACGCACGTGCGAAAGCGATGGGACAACCCCCAAGGACGAAGATGGTGGCCGTCGCAAAGGCCGCCGCGGGTCCACTGCTGGCAGGGTGGGCGCAGGCTTCTGAGGCCGTGACAACCCACGGGCGCGGATGCTCTGACACCAGGACCTATCGCCTCCGGCGGCGTTGGGCGCCCAGCAACGTCAGGCCCAGCAGCGACATCATCATGCCCGGCAGGATCCCCACGCCGCACAGCGAGAACGACGGCACCCGACGACCCGTGCTCGACGGCTCGTCCAACACCTCCTCTGACTCATCCGACTCGGGGATCTCCTGGCCCGCATCGGGCTCCCCCGCATCCACGCAGGTCCGGCTCGCCTCGTCGCACACCCGGTCTTCCCCGCAGTCGGCGTCCACCAGGCAGCCCACGCGACGGCCCGTCGCCGGATCGCAGACGTCGGTGCCGTAATCCACGGCCTCGTACACGCAGGCACCATCCGCGCACGTGTCCGTCGTGCAGAGGTCGTCATCGTCACAGTCGGCGTCCGCCAGGCACTCGACGCACTCGCCCGTGGCCGAATCGCAGAACGTATCACCGCAATCCACGGACTCATGGACGCAAACACGCTCCTCGCACGCATCCGCCGTACAGAGATCTTCGTCGTCGCAATCGGCATCCACCAGGCACGCGACGCACCCGCCCGTGTCCGGGTCACACACGCCAAGGTCGCATTCCATGGGCTCGCGGACGCAAGTGCGATCCACGCACATGTCCATCGTGCACAGGTCGTCGTCGTCGCAGTCGGCGGCCGACAGGCAACCGACGCAGGTACCCGTGACCGGATTACACACGCCGGCGCCGCAATCCACAGGCGTATGGACGCAGACGCCGTTCACGTTCACGTCCGTCGTGCAGAGGTTGCCGTCGTCGCAGTCGAGCAGCACCAGGTTTCGCTCGTACATGTTGCCCGTCACCACGCCGATCCGGACGTCCGCCGTCGTCGCGGCGCTCGGATGGCCCGCCTTGGCGGCCGTGATGGTATACAGCCCCGCCGGCAGGTCGATGAACGCGTAGAAGCCCGTCCCGTCCACGTACATGCTGCGGCTGGTCGGTCCGGTAATGCTCACGACGGCGTGGTCCGCCCAGGTACCGCCGGGGTGGGTGACGGTGCCCATGAGATGCCCCCGCGTCGGGGCGCTTTTCCACGGCATGTCCGGAATGTCATCCCAGGTCGGCGTGACCTGACTCAGCAACGACGGAGCGAAGCCGTCCCACGTCCCCGTGTCGAAGGGCACCCGGTAGGAATAACCGCTGAACCCGTCGGCATAGTTGCCGGCCGGCGAGGCCTCGCGCGTCTTCTGCAGATGCAGAATCGCATTTGACAGTGAGTTCAGATAGACGCCCGGCCCCACGATCACGTGCCGATTGAACCGGCGGTCTTTCTCGAAGTTCATCCAGCGGGTGTAGTCGGCGGAATGGGTGTGCTCCCGGTAGTACGTCATCGGAACGGCCATGTCCAGCAGACCCTCTTGCATCCAACTGTCCCAGTCCGAGTAGACGTCGTAGTACGGCCGAGTCGCCTGGAACGCCGACCGGCTTGACGATTCCGGCGACGGATTCCAGGTCACGAACGCGCCGGAATGCCGGATCCAGGGTTTGGTCTTCTGGATGTTCGCGTACACCTTGCGGACGACCGCGGTCACCTGGTTCCGCCGCCACTTTTTGAACTGCTCGTCGGATGCACTCGGCTGACCGGTGAGGCCGTACCGTTCGTTGTAGCGAGCGACGCTGGTGGGGTTGAACCCCTCCGTGGCGGCCTCGAACCGGACATAGTCGTGATGGACGCCGTCGATGTCGAAGTTGGTGACCAGGTCCATGTAGACGTCGGTCACGTACTGCAGGACCCCGGGGTGGCCCGGGTCGAAGGCGCCGTCGGCGTTCTCATTGCCGTTCTCCAGGCGCGTCGGCCAGTAGT
>CAZBFW010000652.1:0-2954 GCA_964491135.1 uncultured Phycisphaeraceae bacterium
CCACAAACGCACCTGCCTTCCCCTGCTATTCCCGCTCGTCTGCATCCAGCCCGAAGAGCCGGCGAGCCGTTTCCGCATAGACCTGCCCGCGCCCCTCGACGCCCTTCTCGTTCAACGTCTGAATCGGCTCGTGCAGAATCTTGTTCACCAGCCGCCGGACCATCTGCTCGATCAACTCCCGCTCTCGAGGCGAGGTGTCCTTGAGCTTGGGCGCGAGCCACTGAAGCTCGCCCTCCGCAATCGCATGGAAGTGCTCACGCAGCTCCGTCACCACCGGACCCACGTCCCGCCGACCCCGCTCCCGAACGAACTCCGCCGCGCGCTCCTGCACGATTCGCTCGCCCTCGCTGATCTTCGAGCGACGCTCCTCCCAGTGCCGCTCGGTGATCCGCTGAAGGTCGTCGATGTTGTAGACGAACAGGCCCTCCAACTCCCCCACGGATTCCTCGATGTCCCTGGGAACGGCCATGTCGATCATCAACAGCGGCCGATACTTGCGCCGACGCGGCAGGTCGGCGCAGCCGCGAGCCGTGAGAATGGGCTCGGCCGCGCCGGTGCAGGTCAGCACGACGTCCGCCTCCACCAGCAGGTCGCCCAGCGACTCGTATGGCCGGGCCTCGACGCCCAGGCGCTGGGCCACGTCCTGGGCCCGGGCGGCCGTCCGGTTCGTCACGAGCACACGTCGCGGACGATGGTCTCGCAGGTGCCGGAGCGTCAGCTCACCCATTTTGCCGGCCCCGATCATGAGCACTACCTTGTCGTCGAAGCGACTGAAGATCTGCCGGGAGAAGTCCAAGGCCACGCTGCCCACGCTGACGTGACCGGATGAAATCTGTGTCTGCGTGTGGACCTGCTTGGCCACGCCGAACGCATGCTGGAACAGCGCCTCGATCTGGGCGCCGGCCGTCTGCTGCCCGCGGGCCAGGTCCAGGGCATGCTTGGCCTGCCCCAGAATCTGCGATTCGCCGATGACCATGGAGTCCAGGGAGGAAACCACGCGAAACAGGTGCCGGATCGCCTCGCTGTCTTCGTGGAAGTACAGCGACGAGGCGAACTCGCGCGAGTCCACCCCCTGCTGCCGCGCCAGAAACTCGATCGCCTCGTGCAGCCGCGGCGGCGCCTGCAGCGGCCGGGTCAGGTAGAGTTCCGTCCGGTTGCACGTGGAGAGGATGACCATCTCCGCCTTCGGGAAGGCCTCGCGAAACGCCGCCAACGCCTCGGCGCACCGGCGATCGTCAAACGCCAGCTTCTCTCGGACGTCGACGGTGGCCGTCTTGTGGTTGCATCCGATGACGAACGTGCGCATCTAGTGCACCTTCGAGACCTTCTCCACCACCAGCAGGATGAACACCAGCAACGCGCCGGTCCCCAGCGCCAACTGGGCCGCCCGCCGGCCCCGGAACCGCGGCACGAACACCGAGGCCGCAATCGCCCCTCCGTACAATCCCCACACGATGAAGCTCCCCACGATGAAGGCGTCCGTCAGCCACGCATGCTGCGTGGCCTTCTCCGCCTGCACCGACTGCGTCGCCTCGCAGATGCCGGTCAGAATGCCGAACGACAGCAGAACGAACCCGACCACCAGGTTCCACCGGCTGAACCGCTCCCACGTCTGCAGTGGCGCCAGGTGCCCGAACAGCGGGGAAGGCTGCTTGCGACGCAAAGCCCGCCACAGCACCAGGTACACCGCGCCCCCCGCGCCGCCGCACACCAGAAACGTCCCCGCCGCGATCAGCGACAACTGATGCACGACAAACCACGCCGCCGTGTCATACCGCAGCAACGGCTCACCGACCTGCACGAACGCAAACACCTGGAACAACGCGGCCACCGGCAGAAGAAACCCGTCGAGCCCGCGAATGCGCGACAGATGCTGCGCGCACACCGCCACCGCCGTCAGCGTCGTGGCGAACACCAGCGTGACGTCAAACCGGTTCGTCAGCACGTGGCGCACGTCCTCGGCCGCCAGCGTGCGCACCGTCAGCACGTACGCGTTGATGACCACGATCGCGACCGTCCACACCTGGAGCAGCCACGACGACTTGTCGTGGGGGTATTTCGCCCGGTGGGCCGCCCCGCTGCTGGCCGCGCCCAGCATCACCCCCGCGGCCACCGTCAGCACCAGTTGTTCCGCCGGCAATGCCATACGCCCTCCCGGACCCGACCCAAGCCGGTCCACTCCGGCCCCTCGTCGCCCGCCACGACGGCGACCGGCCTCACCCGATTGTGCCCGGCTGCGCGGCCCGATTTGTATTGTAGCCCCATGTCCGGGAATGGGAACGCCCGTCGTCCTTCCGCGCATTGGGCCGCGTGACCCTGGGCGATCGCCGGGTCCGAAGCCCCCCACCGCCCATCGGTTCAAGCCTCGGTCCTCCAGTCGCTTGCCTCCAGATTCCTGGGTGGCATGCCCGTTTCCGCCAACGGCGGATCGGGCATGGCGAGCGGTTTCGATCGGTGCGGGGAGTTGTGGGCGGATATGGCCCCGCCCGCCCCGCCGACCTGGGGGCGATGGATGGATGGCCAGGCGCAGAGTGGAGCAGGGCGCAACCCCGCGCAGTGCCGCCCGTGGATTACCGATCCTCCCAGCGAAACCACCTGCCCCGGCGGGGGCAGAGGAGCCAATCGGCCGCCCTCGGAGTTGTTCCGGTTGGGTTGCTCTTGGGTCGGCTTCAGCCGATCGGCCAGTGCCCCCATCTTCACCTTCAGGTGGGGGTGGCCGGAACCTCCATCACTCCCGTTCTTCTTCCTCCTCCTCGCGAGCCGGCTTCAGCCGGCTTCTCAAGAAATGGGTGACTATCCCGAATGGCGCTGCCGTGACAGAACGCGCTCTTACGTCGTCACGAGTGCTGCGCGTAACTTCTCGCGAGGCCGTTGCATCAACGGGTAGCGATGTCGTCGACGTTTCAATACCCGTGGCTCGACGCGGGCGGCCCGGTTGGCCACCTCGTTGGCGG
>CAZBFW010000653.1:0-2947 GCA_964491135.1 uncultured Phycisphaeraceae bacterium
ACGTGGCGGACCTGGAAGGGCAGTTCCAGCGGGCGCTGGGGCTGAAGGTGCGCATCGAGGAACGCCGCGGCAAGGGACGCGGCCGCATCATCATCGACTACAACAACCTGGACGAGTTCGACCGCGTGGCCGCCGCCCTGGGCGTGCAGTGGGAGTGACGTGAAATGCACGGGAGCGTAGAAGCGCTCGTGGTCAGGTGGTGCATGGCATAAAGACAGTGCCAGGAGATGACAGTTCTGGGGTGAGCGTAGGTCGAGTTCGACGTTAGGGGTCAGGCCAGTGGCTTAGGCCCAGGTCGGCGGGGGTGAAGGCGCGGCCGCACTCGGGGCAGCGGCCGGTGCGGTTGCCCCGGAGGGAGTAGAGACAATTCGGGCAGAGCGTTCCATCCTGGACGATGCGGCGGCGGCGCAGGAGGGATAACAGCAGGACCAGGCCAAGACAGACGAGGAACAGCACGCAATAGGCGAGGAACGTCAGAAGCAGACCAGAGATGAACTCACCCACGGGGTTGTATCGAGGGGATGCCGACGGCCGCCACCAGCGGATCGCACAAACCACACCGCCGACGAACGCGTGCCCCATGGCGAACAGGTGAATGGACCAGGTGTCGCGGGTGCGGGGGGTCAGCCACCAGAGGCCCGCAGTCAGCACGCCCGCCATGAGCAGCGAGAGAAGCGAAACACGCAGGTGTGATACAACCAGTACACCATTAAGCAGCCCCAGGACCGCGCCGACGGCCAAGGCCCTCCGTCTCGGTGCGGCGGGGTAGAGGTGTATGTAGAGGGATCGGCGTGCGCGCATCGGGTTCTCCACGAGGATCCGCTGCCGGGCGTCCCATCCTGAAGCATGGGAGGCCGCGTTCCATCATACCGTCAATCGCACAACGCGGAGTTCGCCCGGAACCGTTGCGTTCGGCCCGGGAACACCGGGCGGCCGACCGAAAGACGACCGAAGGGGTGCCATAAACGTGGCACCCTGAAGCGAAGTCAGCGAGGACGCCGAACCGATGGGGTCCGGCGCGCACGCTACAAAGGTGCCTCACTCACCCGCAATACCGCCGCACCGTTGATCTGCCCGTCCTTCAGATCGCACAGCGCGCGGTTTGCGTCCTCCAGCGGATACGTTTGCACAATGGTGTGGACGGGGATCTTTGCGGCCAGGCGGAGCAGTTCCTGACCGTCCGCGCGAGTGGCGGCCGAGACGCGGCGCAGCACCCTCTCGTGGTACAGGCGTGCCTCGTTGGCCAGCGGCGGGAGGCCGCCCTTGTCGACGCCCGCCACCAGCAGCGTGCCGCCGGCGGCCAGGTGCTCCAGCGCCTGCGGCACGATGCTGCCGGCCGGTGCGAACACGACGCCCGCGTCCAGCCGTTGCGGCGGCATGTCGCCGCACTGCCCGGTCCAGGCGGCGCCCAACTCCGCGGCCAGCGCCCGGTGCTGCTCACCTCGCGAGAATGCGTACACTTCGCAGCCCCAGTACCGGGCGATCTGGATCGCCACGTGTGCCGACGCCCCGAAGCCGTAGAGGCCCAGCCGCCCGCCGTGCGGAACGCCCGACAGCCGCAGGGCGCGGAACCCGATGATGCCCGCGCACAGCAACGGGGCCGCCTGCAAGTCATCCAGCCCCCGGGGCAGCCGATACGAGAACGCATGACCGATCGTCATGTACTCGGCGTATCCGCCATTCACGTGGTGGCCGGTAAAGCGAGCGTCCGGGCAGAGGTTTTCGTCACCGCGCTTGCAGAACGGGCAGCGTCCGCACGTCTCATGCAGCCACGCTGCCCCGATGCGATCACCCACCTTGACGCCCCGCATCCTGCCGCCCACTGAATCGACCGTGCCCACCACCTGGTGCCCGGGAATCAGCGGCAGCGGCAAGCCTCCTAACTCGCCTTCAACGGTGTGCAGGTCCGTGTGGCACACCCCGCACGCATGCACGCGAATGCGAACCTGCCCAGGGCCCGGCTCCGGCGCCTCCACCTCGTCGAGGTTCAGCGGGCGATTGTGAACAGGGTTGGGACGTCGCAGAACCATGGCCTTCATGTGCGGGTCTCTCGATTATCCTGTGTGTCCAAGAGGCGGATTATGGGTGCGGCGCCAGGGCTGGGCAATAGTACCCGCTGGGGACCGCCCAACCCAATCTCCGTCACCCAACGAGCCCTCAGGCTGCTCCTCGGCGGCTCGGAATAACGGGCCATAACTGTTTGCAGGACAATTCATTATCGCACTGTTCCGCAATTCACTCACACTTCGTGGTTGCTGGCACGCGGCATGTTATACGTCCTTTCGGCTAAACGGAGGGTGCCGAGGGACGAGGCAGGCGGGAGGGAGAGCGGGGGGGCATGGCGGCGACCTGGCCCCACGAGGGGTTCAGCCGCCAGGTTCGGTGGTCGTTGGGGATGAATGGCTCCGCCCGGATCGCTGCCCATGGGGAGATGGGCGGCGATCCGCTGGGCGGGCCGGTGAGTGGGCCTTGTTGTGGGGAGCCAGGTTCGAGGGGGGCCGCGTCCTGAGGGGAGTAGGACGTGGGCCTCCCTCTCTTTTTTTGCAGACCCCTCCCAGGCACCATCCCTGTGGGACCGCCTTCTTCTGTGGGACCGGCTTTCCAGCCGGTCTCCATCCTTCCAGTTTCTCGTTTCCAGTTCTCTAGTGTTTGTGGGACCCCGGCGCGCCGGGGCCGCCGGGATTCCAGCCGGTCTTGTTCTCCTTCGATCCGAGTCTGGCCTTCCTGTTTGCCGTCTTCCAGGCCGCGGGGCCATCCCGATTCCACGGTATCGCTGGCGACGGTTGGCCGCGGGCCGGTGTGTACCGGGCGAGCCGGCGGCACAACTCCGGCCCTGCATCCGGGGCTCTGTCTTGCGGCACCAGACCGCTCAACTGCGGCTACGCGTGGATGGGCCGGTTGTCGACGGAGAGGGCGGCTTCCTTGAGGATCTCGGCCAGCGTGGGAT
>CAZBFW010000654.1:0-2940 GCA_964491135.1 uncultured Phycisphaeraceae bacterium
GGGGTGCTTTGCGGTGGGGCCTCTGGTGTGGTTGGGGCGGGGGTGGGCGGATGCGCTGACGCACGCTCTTCGAGCGGGACAGGCCGGGCAGGAGCTTATCGTTGTGGTCCGGACGTCGCTTTGTGAGAAGCTGCCCGATCGCTTTCCATCACCGCTGTGGCCAACGGCGAAACGACTTTCGCCGGAGTAGGCTCCCGCCGTCGGCGTTTGGAGCCGGGCCGACTCGTTGAGACGGAACCGGGGTGGTGATAGAGTGCCGCGCCTGTGTGTGGCACTGCGCGGCCGGGGGGCCGAGATGGGAATCTCGGCCCAGCGGGGCGGGTTGGACATGCCCGAGGCTGAAGCCTACGGGCATGGCACCCCGGAGTATTCGCCGAGCAGCGGCGGGGGGGGCCGGGATGGGAATCTCGGCCCAGCGGGATGGAATCTCGGCCCAGCGGCTGGAGTGAAGCCAACGGGCATGGCACCCGCGCGTGGCCGGAATGAGGAGTACTTTCATGGCGGACTTCGGGGCGATCCGTGCGAAGGCGAAACGCTACGAGAAACCGATGGCGTCGTTTCTGCGCGACATCGTGGCCATTCCGTCCGAAAGCGGGCAGGAACGGCGAGTGATTCAGCGGATCGGTGCCGAACTGAAACGCACGAGGGCGTATGACCGCGTCTGGACGGACCCGATGGGGAATCTGCTGGCCCGGGTCGGCCGGGGCCGGCGGCTCATCGCCATCGACGCGCACGTCGACACGGTTGGGCTGGGCGACGCCGCCGAGTGGCGGCACGATCCGTACCGCGGGAAGGTCGTGAAGGGCGTGATCTATGGTCGGGGGGCCGGCGACCAGAAGGGCGCGATCCCCGGTATGGTCTATGCGGGGCGCATTCTCAAGGAATTGGGCCTGGTCGGGAACGACTTCACGCTGCTCCTGACGTTCACGGTGCAGGAGGAGGATTGCGACGGGCTGTGCTGGCAGTACATGGTGCGGGAGAGCGGCATTCGTCCGGAATGCGTCGTGGTCACGGACTCCACGAACTGTCAGGTGTTGCGCGGGCAACGCGGCCGGATGGAGATCGGCGTGACGACGACCGGCCGGTCGTGCCACGGTTCGATGCCACACCGCGGCGTCAACGCAGTGTACAAACTGGCGGGCGTCATTCGGGAGATCGAGCGGTTGAACGGCCGGCTGAAATCGGACGCGTTCCTGGGGAAGGGCACGGTGACGGTGTCGTACGTGGACTGCCAGACGCCCAGCCGCTGCGCCGTGCCGAACGGTGCATTTGCGCACCTGGATCGGCGCCTGACCACGGGTGAGACCAAGGCATCCGCGTTGCGCGAGGTGAAAGCCGCCGTCCGGCGGGCCGGCGTGGACGCGAAGGTGGAGGTGTTGCGGTACGCGGTCCCGAGCTACACGGGTCTGACGTACGAGACGGAGAAGTACTTCCCCACGTGGTGCGCGGAGGAGGACGATCCCCACATCCAGGCCGCCGCAGAGACGTATCGCGGGCTGTTCGGCCGCCGGCCGAAGGTCGGGCGCTGGACGTTCAGCACGAACGCGGTGTCCATTGCCGGGATGTTCGGCATACCGTGTGTCGGGTTCGGACCGGCCGAGGAATCGGTGGCCCATACGGTGAATGACCGGGTGCCGATCGACCACCTGACGCGCAGCGCGGCCTTTTACGCGGCCTTCCCGGGGGTGTACTGCCGGGCGAAGGGGTGAGGTCGAACGTACCGTACAGACCGTTCCCGGGGGTGCCATGCCCGTAGGCTTCAGACTCGGGCATGGACGGCACAGGACAACCCGGTGGCGCGTCGGCATGCCCGATCCGCCGTTGGCGGACACGGGCATGGCACCCGGCTACCCGGCGGCGAGACGGGTTGGCCGCGCAGCATTATGTTCCCCGGTGGGGGCGGCGGTGCTCCGAGCACCCGCGGAGCAGGTCGGCGACGTCGTGGAATCGCGCGAGCAGGATCATCGCGGCGATGATGAAGGGCTTGTAACCGGCCTCGCGGTAGGTTCGCACGCGGTAGGCGTCGAACACGTCCGCGGCCACTTCGCCGGCCGGGCAGCTTACGCCGGAGATGTCGGCGGGCAGGCAGTGCATGTACAGGGCACTGCCGTCGCGCGTCCGGCCCATCATGGCGGCGTTGCACTCCCAGTCGCGGTGTTGGGCGTTCAGGTCCAGGCAGCGGCGCTCCAGGCGGCTGAGCTCCGAGGTGTTTCCGCTGCGCAGCAGGTCGGTCCGTTCCACCATGACAGAGTAGGGGGCCCAGCTTTTGGGGTACACGACGTCGGCGTTCTGGAACGCCTCGCCCATGTCGTGGACGACGCGGAACGAGCCGCCGGACTCGTCGGCCTGCTTGCCCGCGCGTTCCACGATGTCCGGCAGCAGGTCGTAGCCTTGCGGATGCGCCAGCGTGACGTGCATTCCGAACCGGGTCATCAGCGCGATGACGCCCTGGGCCACGGACAACGGTTTGCCGTACGAAGGTGAATAGGCCCAGGTCATCGCGATCCGCCGGCCCCGCAGGGCGTCCAGCGAGCCGAACGTCTGTTGCATGTGGGCCAGGTCGGCCAGCGTCTGGGTGGGGTGGTCCAGGTCCGATTGCAGATTGATGACGGCCGGCCGCTGGGGCAGCACGCCCTGCTGGTGGCCTTCCGCCAGGGCGCGGGCGACCTGGCATTGGTATTCGTGGCCCGCCCCGATGAAGATGTCGTCGCGGATGCCGATCGCCTCGGTCAGGAAGGAGATCATGTTGGCCGTCTCGCGGACGGTCTCGCCGTGTGCCACCTGGGAGCGGGTTTCGTCGAAATCCTGGACCGTCAGGCCGAGCAGGCTGGCGGCGCCGGCGAACGAGAATCGCGTTCGCGTGGACTGGTCGCGGAAGATGGAGATGGCCAGGCCGGCGTCAAACACGCGGGTGGAGACGTTCTGCCGCCACATGGCCTC
>CAZBFW010000655.1:0-2936 GCA_964491135.1 uncultured Phycisphaeraceae bacterium
CTGTGACTCGGACCGATCTTCGTAACGTCGCCATTATCGCGCACGTGGACCACGGCAAGACGACGCTGGTGGACCAGATGCTGCGTCAGTGCGGTCAGTTCCGCGACGCGCAGCTCAAGGGCGAACGCATCCTCGACTCCAACGACCTGGAACGCGAGCGGGGCATCACGATCCTGGCCAAGAACATCGCCATCCGCTACGGCGACACGAAAATCAACCTGATCGACACCCCCGGCCACGCGGATTTCGGCGGCGAGGTGGAGCGGGTGCTCAAGATGGCCGACGGCTGCCTGTTGCTGGTGGACGCCTTCGAGGGCCCCATGCCGCAGACACGCTTCGTGCTCAAGAAGGCCTTCGAGTGCCACCTCCGCCCCGTGGTCGTCATCAACAAGATCGACCGGCCCGACGCCCGCCCTTGCGACGTGCACGACGAAGTGCTGGACCTGTTTATCGAGCTGGGCGCTTCCGATGAGGCCCTGGAATTCCCGACCATCTATACCTCCGCCACCCAGGGATACGCGTCCGCCGCCCCGGGCGACCGGTCGGACAACGTGTACGCCCTGTTTGACGCCATCCTGACACACGTGCCCCCGCCGGCCGACCGGGCCGACGCCCCGCTTCAAATGCTGATCACCGCTCTGGACTACAGCGACTACGTCGGCCGGATCGGCATCGGTCGGGTGTTCGGCGGGGTCATTCACGCCGGCGAGGAGGTGACCGTCCTGCACCGCAACGGCGCCCAGGTGAAAGAGCGGATCGGCGAGCTGCTCGCCTTCGATGGACTCAGCCGCCGGAAGGTGCAGGAGGTTGCGGCCGGCGACATCTGCGCCGTCGTCGGCCTGAAGTCCATCGACATCGGCAACACCATCGCCGGGCTGGATGATCCGCAGCCGCTCCCGCTGATCGCCATCGACGAGCCGACCCTGCACATGACGTTCCGCATCAACGACTCACCGTTCGCCGGGCGATCGGGCAAGTATCTCACCAGCCGGCACCTGCGCGACCGGCTGGAGCGCGAGGCCCAGAGCAATGTCGCCCTGCGCGTGGAGCCGGGCCACACCCAGGAAGAGTTCCACGTCTCCGGCCGGGGCCTGCTGCACCTGTCCATCCTCATCGAGAACATGCGGCGCGAGGGTTACGAACTGGCCGTGGGCAGGCCGAAGGTGATCTACCGCGAGCTGGATGGGCACAAGACCGAGCCCATCGAGTTATGCGTGGTGGACGTGCCGTCGCAGCACGTGGGCACGGTGATGGAGCTCATGGGCGGGCGCCGCGGCATTCTGAGAACCATGCAGACCCGCGGCGAAGGCGCACACCTGGAATTCACCATCCCCGCCCGAGGGCTGATCGGCATGCGCAACCGGATGCTCACCGCCACCAATGGCACGGCCGTCATGCACCACAACTTCTACCAGTATGAGTTCATCCGCGGCCCCATTCCCGGCCGGGTCAACGGCGTGATGGTGGCCAGCGAGGCGGGACAGGTAACGGCCTACGCCCTGAACGGCCTGGCGGACCGGGGCGACTTCTTCGTGGCACCGGGCGAACCGGTGTACGAAGGCCAGATTGTGGGGGAACACTGCCGCGACAACGACCTGCCGGTGAACGTATCGCGGGCGAAAAAGATGACGAACATCCGGGCGGCCTCCGCGGACAAGACGGTCGTGCTCCGTCCGCCGCGGCAGATGACGATGGAGATGGCCCTGGAGTTCATCGGCGATGACGAGCTGCTGGAAGTCACCCCGGACGCCTTCCGTCTGCGAAAGCGCCATCTGAAGGACGTGGACCGCAAGCGAGCCTGGCGAGGCGCGTAGCATACGCCCGGGCAAACCGCGCTCGTCCGGCCCCGTCGGCAACGGGGGATGGTAGCCACGGGTGAAGTCCCGGCCCAGATCGGGACGGAACCCGTGGATCAACGCGTCGCAACAAGACTCCCCTGCCCCGAAGGGGCAGAGGAACGTCTCGTGCGATGACGGGACACCGCTTCCCGATTACTTCTCGCGCACAAACGCCTCCGCAGGCATCGGCCGGCGCTGGCCGTCGGGACCGGCCCAGAAAAGGCGCAGGTAATGCGCGCCGCCGCCCTCGAAATAACCCAGCGTGAAACGGTGATAACCCGCACGCAAGGCCCGTTCTCCCGTGACTTCGGTATAGACGTGGTGGCCGTCGTTGTCGACGACCAGGTCGTCGCCGAGCCACAGGGCACTGCCGTCGTCCGAGCCGACGGTAATGGCATACACACCGTCCGCCGGAACGCGCAGGTACCCGGTGTACCGGGCGCCGAACGGCTTGTCCCGGCCCGCCTCCCGCAGATCCGCGTGGGCGACCGGTCGCGTTTCGGCCGGCGGCGTCCCCAGGAAGTCCGCCAGCTTTCGGAACACGCCGTCCCAGACCTCAAGGATCACTCCGGGAACAAACCGGTCCGCCGCCGTCAGCGGCGCATCCGGCTCCCGGCACGTCACCTTGGCCAGCGTGATGACGGCCGGCTCGCTGGTTCGCCCGTCCGGCCAGACCTCAATGGCCCGCACGGTTGTGGTGTCCGTGATAGGCACCGGACGCTCGTATCGAGGAGATTCCAGCGTGGGATCACGGCCGTCCAGGGTGAAGAAAACGACGCCGACGCCCGAGCCGGACGCCAGCCGCAGCTCGTAGGCATCCGTAAAGATGCGATGCACATTCATCAGCAACGGCCGCACCGGCCGCGGGAACAGGAAGTGGCGGTCCGTCTCGGGCCGGGCGTCATATTGCTTGCTCAGCCACAGGTGCACGGCCCGCTCATAGCTGAGGTCGGGGCTCTCTTTCCACGTCCAGTGCAGGCGGCATCGGCCGCAATCCGGCGGAAGCATAACGAGCCCCTTCTCCTTGTCGACCGACACGCCGGTCGCCTCCGCCGACTCGATGGTGAGGAACCAGGGCACGTGGAACACGAGCTTCTC
>CAZBFW010000656.1:0-2934 GCA_964491135.1 uncultured Phycisphaeraceae bacterium
GGTGGTGCGCATAGAGGGAGATCGGCACGATGCGCCAGTCTTCTGGGAGATTGCGGTCGAAGCCGTCGAAGTATCGCGCCAGCGAGTCACCGGTCGTGAGCTGATCCGTCGGTACGAAAGCGCCCGCGTTCCACAGGCCGGCGGCGACCGCGTGGTCGTGGGCGACATTGGGAACGTACATGTCGTCGCGGCTCCAGCAGACGAAGTCGACGATGGTGGCGTTGCTGGGGGGTCCGTTGTACAGGGCGCATGCGTCCTGGGTCGGGTCAAACAGCAGGCCGAGCGGGCCGAGGAACAACTCCCCGGCGCCGTCCGTGAAGTCGAGATCGTCGGGTCCGCCCGTCAGGTATAGCGTGAGGAAGGATCCGGCCGGCAGGTCGAGGGGCGGCAGGATGATGGCCGGCATGGCATCGCCGCGAACGATCGTCCAGTTCGCGAGATCCACGCTGCCGGGGCCGCTGTTGTACAGCTCGATGCGTGTGGCGGCGCTGCGCGGGTCGTCCCGGCCGATACTGGCGGGATCGTAGACGATCTCGTTGAGCAGAACGCCGGCCACCGCGCTCGCACTGCTCGCGGTCAGCACCAGCGCCAGAAACGAAATCACGGCCAGACCCGCTCCACGCGTACCGCGCGTCGATCGTCTGCACATCATGTTTGGCTCCTTGAATGCGGCCGAATCCGCGAGGTGGTCCGGCCTATGCTGCTTCTTTGGGCCGGCAAGATGATTGGGGGGAGCCTGCTTGGCTTGCTTGAAATGCCCTTCCCCGCCACACCCTCCAGCGACGCACACGTGCGCCCCCGATCAACGGAGAGGCAGAACTGCAACCTCCGAGAGCATTGTCTCAGAAGGCACGTACGTGTTCAAGTGGGATGGGAAGGTCTGACACGTCGAATGCCTGGGACCCGACACGAATAAGCCAATTGGGGCGTTTCTCGACGAGCCCGGCCGAATCGTTCGCCGTCGTTGGCTGTCATGGTTTGGGAAGGGCGGTTCCTGACCGGCTGGAATCCCGGCGCACCGGGATCCCACAGAGGAGGCGGGTTCCACACCATGAGCGGCGTTGATCTGGATCTCAGATGGAGCGGCCGACGGCTGGCTCAAAAATGCAGTTGTGGGGAGTCGGTGAAGCAGGCGGAGATGCGCCAGCGGGCAGAACTGACCGTGGGGGAGACGGGCTCCACACGCACGACCCTGCCTTCGGTGTGCACCCGGCCGGGGTAGGAAGAGTGGCCGTCACCGGGGGGAACCAACAGGTCGACCGTCAGGCGGGTGCCGATGGCGAGACCGGGGCATTCTGTCTCGAAGTTCACGCCGCCGGAACTGACGTCGCGGCATACGGAGCGATGGACCGGGTCCGAAATGCCGTTCTCGCCGTTGATTCGATACTCCAACGGCAGCCGAATGGCCAATCGTCGATGCCTGCGCCGGTCTGCGTCGCACATGGCCGACTCTCGAAATGCCCGCTCCCCCGCATGATGCAAGGCTGTTGCCATGCTCTGCTTATCGGCTGACAGGAACGGTGCCATCCCGAACAATTCAGGATGGGTTGCCGGCAAATCATCAGTAACGGCCTTCGGAGCGGGCTGTTATGGGACTTATCCACAGGGAAGTCTGGTCGATCGGAGGAAACCGCCGTTAGCAGACGTTGACGGGCGACAACACGGTTGGGTCGTCTGTGTGGCGTTTCGCCAATGGGAGGGCAGCCCGGGCCGCCGTTTCGCGGAATCGCGCCCATCGCCGTACAATGCCCCGGCCGGCCGACAGAAGGCCGGAACTGGCGGGAGGAAATGGCAAAGCTGATCGCATCCGTAACGGGAAGCACCCTGGAAGCCCTCCGGCCCCTGGGCGAACAAGCCCTTGCGGCCGGGGCTGACCTGATCGAGCTGCGGCTGGACGGGCATGCCTCGCTCGGCTCGTCGCTTCGGGGATGGGTTGCCGGCTTGCCCGCGGGCCGATGGATCGTCACATGCCGATCGAGGGCGGAGGGCGGCGCCTCGGACGCGCCGCCGGAAGTTCGCGCCCGGCTGCTGGCGGATCTGGCGGGCGAAGGCCGGGGGATCGTTGATTTCGAGTATGGAGCGTGGCGCGCCTGTGCAGAGGCTCGGGAGTGCCTGGAGCCGTTGCGGTCGGCCGGACTCCCGGGCGAGTCGAGGTTGATCCTTTCATCACACCGCTTCGAGGGCCGACCGGCCGATCCGGCCGGGCTTCTGCAGGAGATCGCAGCGGTCGGTGGCGTGGTACCGAAAGTCGCCTGGATGTCGCAGAGCATCTGCGACAGTCTGGAGGCACTGGAGTTGGCACGGCGGGCGCCGGTGCCGGCTATCGTCATCTGCATGGGTGAGGCCGGGCTGCCTTCGCGGATTCTGGCCGGCAAGGTGGGTGCGTACGGGACGTATTGCGCGGCGGAGTCCGGCGGCGAAACAGCACCGGGGCAGGCTCCGCTTTCTCAGATGCGTGACGTCTTCCGATGGGACGCGATCGGGCGCAGCACGCGTGTGATGGGTGTGATCGGCTGGCCGGTGGCTCATTCGATGAGCCCGCTGCTGCACAACTCGGCGTTTGCGCGGGCCGGCGTGGACGCGGTATATCTGCCGCTGCCTGTGGATCCGGCCGGTCGCACGCTGGAGGAGTTTCTGGACCGGTGCCTGCAGACAGACTGGCTGAATGTCGGCGGGTTCAGCGTCACCGTGCCGCACAAGGGCCGCGTGCTGGCGTACCTGGGGGCCGCCGCAGACGAGCTGGCGCATCAGATCGGGGCCGTCAACACGCTGATGGCGAAGGAGGGACGATACCGCGGCCACAACACGGACTACTCCGGCGCGCTGGATGCGCTGACCAGGGGATTGGAGTCGGATCGAGCGTGTCTGAGGGACGCAGCGGTGGACGTGCTGGGCGCGGGCGGCGCCGCTCGGGCGGTGGTGGCGGGCCTGCGA
>CAZBFW010000657.1:0-2928 GCA_964491135.1 uncultured Phycisphaeraceae bacterium
CGACGAGAAGTTTCGCTCCTCCACCTTGGCCTGGGCCTTCTCGATGGCCCGGGTCAGCCGCTTGTCTTCCAGGCTGACTCCCTGCTCCAGTCCCATCCACTCCATGAATTTGATCATGGCGTCCGGCATGAACAGCTTCATCAGGTCGTCTTCCACGGACAGGAAAAAGCGCGACGAGCCCGGGTCGCCCTGCCGGCCGGACCGCCCCTTGAGCTGGTTGTCGATCCGCCGGGCCTCGTGCCGCTCCGTGCCCACGATGTGCAGTCCGCACGGCACGTTCAGCGGGCAGACCTTCCGGCCCAGGGCCGGAAAACGCGGATCCAGCTTCGGCTTGAAGCAGTGCGCGCAGTTCGTCGTCGGGTCGTACTCCGCGCAGCGGATGCAGCACTTGGTCGACCCCGCCGGGTACAGCGCGTCCTCCCCGCGTAACACCGCGCCGTCCCCATTTCCCCCTCCGTCCCTTCGTCCCTCCGTCCCTTCTTCCCTCCGTCCCGCCGTCCCTTCGTCCCTATTCCCCGGCATCTTGCACTTCGGATTTACCACGCCCTCTTCCAGCTTGATGTCCGTGCCGCGGCCCGCCATGTTCGTGGCGATGGTCACGTTTCCGATCGGGGTCTTGTCGCGGTCGCGCTCGGGAACGGTGCGGTGCCCCGCCTTGGCGACGATCTCCGCTTCGCGGGCGTGGTTCTTGGCGTTCAGCACCTCGTGCTCGATTCCGTATCGGCGGCTCAGCAACGCTGAGAGCTTCTCGGATTTCTCCACGCTGGTCGTGCCCACCAGGACCGGGCGTCCCGTGGACAACTCGCCCATCGAGTCGTCGTAGGCGTCCAGCAGGGCCTGCATCAGCTCGTCGGTCGGCTCCTTCGCGGCGTCGAACTTCGCCAGGGCCGCGTCGATCGCCGAGACGTCCTTGCCCGCCGCTTCGTTGATCGGCCGCAGTGCCCGCAGCACGTTCGCCAGCAGAAACGGGTCGGCCGGGCGCCCCCGCCGGCGAACCTGGTAGATCTCCTCCACGATGGCGTCGTACTTCCGCTCCACCGTCCGGTAGATCTTGTCGTTGTGGTCGATCCGGTTGACCGGCCGGTTCGTGGGGATTTCCACCACGTCCAGCTTGTAGATCTTCATGAACTCGTTGGCTTCGGTCATCGCGGTGCCGGTCATGCCCGCGATTTTCTTGTACATCTTGAAGAAGTTCTGGATGGTGACGGTGGCCATGGTCTGCGTCTCTTCCTTGATGGTCACCCCTTCCTTGGCTTCCACCGCCTGGTGCAGGCCGTCGGACCACTGCCGGCCGTACATCAACCGGCCCGTGCTCTCATCCACGATGATGACTTCGCCGTCCTTGACCACGTAGTCCTTGTCGCGTTTGAAGGCCACCCGCGCCCGCAGCGACTGCTCGATCAGGTGCGGGCGGTCCATGTTCATCCCGACGTAGAAGCTGCCGATTTTCGCCTCGTCCTGGGCGGCCGACACGCCTTCGTGCGTCAGGTGCACGTCCTTGCGCTCCAGCTTCACGACGTAGTACTGCATGTGGCCGATGGACTCCGCCTCCTCGTCGCTGACGAGGTACGGATCGATCCGGAACCGGTTCATCGCGTCGATGAATTTCGGGTGGTTGGTCAGCTCCGGCGGCGGGTTGTCGCCCCATTGCTGGAGCCGCCGCCGCGTCTCGTCATTCGCCTGGTCCTGCTTGCGCTCCAGGAAGGCCGCGATGGTGTTCGCCCACTTGTAGCGGTTCACGTCGTCATGGGCCGGGCCCGAGATGATCAGCGGCGTGCGGGCCTCGTCGATCAGGATCGAGTCCACCTCGTCGATGATCGCATAGTCCAGGCCCTGCTGCACCTGGTCCTCCACCCGCAGCTTCATGTTGTCGCGCAGGTAATCAAACCCGAACTCGCTGGCCGTCCCGTACGTGATGTCGCAGGCGTACGCCGTCTTGCGGATGCCCTCGCGCCCGCCGGGATCGAGCATGGCCTGAATGTACCCGACGGTCAGTCCCAGCAGCTCGAAGATCGGCGCCGCAAACTCGGCGTCCCGCCTCACCAGGTAGTCGTTGACCGTGACGATGTGCACCTTCATCCCCTGCAGGTGCCGCAGGTAGGCCGCCAGGTGGCAGACGATGGTCTTGCCCTCGCCCGTCCGCATCTCGGCCGCCATGCCGTCGAACAGCACCTTGCCCCCGATGAGCTGGCAGGGAAAGTGCCGGTGCGCCTGGGCCCGCCGCGACGCCTCCCGCAGCACCGCAAACGCCTCCGCCATGACGTCCGTCTCAATCTCGCCCGCCTTCAAACGACCGCGAAACTCCTCCGTCTTGGCCCGAAGCGCTTCCGGCGACAGAGCGCGCACGGCCGACTCCCCCTGGCACGCCGTCTCCGAAACCCTCCACAGCTTCTTGACCAGCCGATCGTTCCGCGAACCGAACAGCTTCCGCATCAAACCGCCGACCGCCTGTTGAACGCCCACAGGATCACCCTCGCAAATGGAGAATTGAACAAACCCGGGAAAGAAACCCGCCTGGAAGAAAGACTCGCATACGCCGGCAGGGCAGGCTCGGAAGCTATGGGCCGTACAGGCCGCCGCGCAGAGAGAGGATCACCAGATGATGCTGTTCCAGCACCGCGGTGGCCACCACCATCGGGTCGCGCAGGGGCGGCGGGAACCCCAGGAAGGCGGTCGGCTGCGTCACGGCCGGGGCGGCCGTCACGTTCGCCTGATCCTGCGGGGCCGCCACCCAGTGGATGCCCGGCGCGTCGGCGGCCCGCAGATGTCGACCTGCCTGGACGGGGTCCGGCCCGGCCAGAAGCACGTAAGCCGACACCAGCGTGACCAGGCCCAGCCCGGCCGCGGCGGACTCCCTGACTGCAGGTTCGATTGTCGGCTCCCAGATCGGAAGAGCACACGTCTGAACTCCAGTCACCGCTCATTATC
>CAZBFW010000658.1:0-2927 GCA_964491135.1 uncultured Phycisphaeraceae bacterium
ACGTCCACGCCCACGATGGTGACCGGGGTGGTCGGGGCCCGGGACAGCGTGACGGGGATTCCCCCCGGCATCTCGAGGCCCACGATCTTGACCGCCATCACCTGCGGCGGCTCACCGGCCGGCTCCCTGAGCGACAGGTTGGTCACGCCGACTTCGTTCCCGGCGGCCAGGTCCTGCGCGTAGGCGGGAGTGCTCAGCGACGTCCGATCCACGCACAGCCACACCAGGCAGACGGCGATCACGGTCAGCACGATCTTCGTGTACAGATCCGGTTTGGAGATGGTTTGCATCTTTCGTTCCCTCCTCGAAAAGGAATCGTTCCGCGCCCGGCCAGGACCCGACCGGACGGCCCAAGCGTATCATTATACACGGTCGGGCACGTGGTTCGGAAATCAATGGCCGTCTCCGGCCGGATGAGCCAACGCCGCCAGGAAATATCGGGCGTTTGGCCCTGCACGCCTGCTTGACATCGTCCCCGCCGGTGGGTCAACTGGCCCCCGGAGAAATGAATCGCCGGTGCGGGAGAGCCCCGTGACGCCTGAACAGCTTGCCGCCTGCATTGACCATACCCTGCTGAAGCCGGAGGCCACGGCCGCCGACATTCGGCGCCTATGTGTTGAGGCCGCCGGGAACGGCTTCGCAACCGTCTGTGTCAACCCGACGTACGTGAAGCTGGCGGCCGGGTTGCTCGCTTCCAGCCGGGTACGCGTCTGTTCGGTGGTGGGTTTTCCGCTGGGCGCCCACCTGATCCCGATCAAGGCGGCAGAGTCGTTGCGGGCGATCCGGCACGGTGCCCGCGAAATCGACATGGTCATCAACATCGGGGCCTTGCGGGGCGGGGACCTGGAGACGGTCGCACGCGACATTCAGGCGGTGGTGGCCGGCTGCCGCCGTGCGGACGCCCTGTGCAAGGTGATCATCGAAACGGCCCTTCTGAACGAGGATGAGAAGGCCACCGCCTGCCGGCTGGCCGTCGAGGCGGGGGCCCATTTCGTCAAAACCTCCACCGGCTTCGCGAGCGGGGGAGCGACGTTTGAGGACGTTTGGCTGATGAACTGCATCGTGCGGCCGGCCGGCGTGCAGGTGAAGGCGTCCGGGGGCATCCAGACCCTGGCCGACGCCCGCCGGATGCTCTCCGCCGGTGCCACCCGGATCGGGACCAGCTCCGGCATGCGCATCCTGGAGGAGGCGCGTCGCGAGGCAGCGGGTCGTCGCTGATCGAGACCGTCCCGCGGAACGCGGCGCCTCTGGCTCACTCTCCGTTTCCCGGGTATACTGCGTCGCGGCGATTGGTGTTCATCACTTCTTCAGGAGTGCAGGTCTCATGGCTGGCGACGGAACACGCGTGTGTCAGGGCTGCGGAGCCACGATCTACACGGAGCATCTGGATACCGGCATCGCCGGCTATCATGGCGGCAAGCTGCTGTGCCCGCACTGTCTCGAGGAGGCCGAGGCCGCTGCCGATCACTCCGCTTCCGGCAAGAACGTGGAGGACATGGAGTCCATCTCCCTGGTCGACGAAGAGCCTGCCGCTCGCCACGGGGATGGCGAAACGCAGGTCAAGAGCTATTCAAGCGAATCGCACGTCGGGGGCACCTTCGACGATCTCGGCATGGAGCGGCCGCTCAACCCCGACGTGCCCGCGGCGACGCGGTGTCGCACCTTCCACGCGAAGCTGAACGAGGGTGCGGTCGCCTTCATGAACCGGCAGGTGAATGAATGGGCGGATGCCGATCCGAGCATCACGATCAAGTTCGCCACCTCGACCATCGGCATCTTTGAGGGCAAAAAGGCCGACCCCCACCTGATCCTGACCGTCTTCTATTGAGCGGCGCGGCCCTGCGCCGGGTCGACGTCGACTGTTCCCCCGTCACGCGGCGGTTGCCTTGACCACCGGCGGAGCGGCACGGACAATCAATCGTGCCACCCATGCGCGAGTGGCGGAACTGGCAGACGCGCTGGATTTAGGTTCCAGTCCCGAAAGGGGTGTGGGTTCGAGTCCCTCCTCGCGCAATGACCCTTTCCTCTCAGAATCGCGGATTCGGTTCCTCCAGGCGCCGGGCGCTCTTCCACACGACAAACGTCCGAATCCTTCGCGTCCCGCGCGAATCCTCCCGCTCGCACCGGCGCAAGTCTTTCTTCCTCCGTCCCTCCGTCCCTTCGTCCCTTATGTTGCCGGCGCAGCCTGCGCTACGGCTTTGCCTTCAGGGCCTCCACCAGTCCGGGCACCCCCTCGGCTCCGGCGGGAACGGCTATGCTGGATCCCGTGAAATCGTCCCCCATCGGCTCGCATCGGCCTCCGAGGTGCTTCGCCAGAAACACTTCGGCCACCGCGTTAAACGACATGCGGTTCGGCGGCCGGGCGAAGCCGTGGCCTTCGTCCGGATACAGGACGTAGGTCACGGGGATGTTCCGGGCCTGCAGGGCCTCCACGATCTGGTCCGACTCCGCCTTCTTCACACGCGGGTCGTTGGCGCCCTGGCCGATGAGCAACGGCCGGCAGATCCGATCGACGTGGGTCAGGGGCGACCGTTCCTGGAGGAATCGGCGGCCCTCTTCGGTTCGGAAATCTCCCACCCGCCGCGCGAAGAGGTCGCGCAGCGGCGCCCAGTACGGCGGGATGGAATCGATCCACGTCAGAATGTTGGAGACGCCGACGATGTCCACCCCACATGCGAACACGTCCGGAGTAAACGTCATCCCCACCAGCGTGGCGAAGCCGCCGTAGCTGCCCCCCATGATCGCCACTCGCTTCGGGTCCGCCACGCCGGCCTCGACGGCCCACCGAACCGCGTCCATCAGGTCGTCGTGCATCTTGCCGGCCCACTCCCGGTCCCCCGCGTTGATGAAGCTCTTGCCGAACCCCGTCGACCCGCGGTAGTTCACGCTCAAGACGGCGTATCCGCGATTCGCCAGCCACTGGTGGT
>CAZBFW010000659.1:0-2927 GCA_964491135.1 uncultured Phycisphaeraceae bacterium
CTCCATATACAGCGTGGCGATCGCCCTGTAGTCCGCCTCTGCTTGTTTCTGGACCTCGCACCATGTCGACACGTCCAGTCCGAGCATCTGCTCGCCGAACTCCCGGATGCCGGCGTCGCCCGTGGCCAGACCGGAGTCACTCTCAAAGCACAACGAGCCCACGAAGTGGCTTACGGCAATCAGCGTCTGCCTGTCACTCGCCTCTTCGCCGGGATTCACCCGGTAATGATGGCGGCGCAAGGGCATGGCAATGTCTTCCGGCAACTGCCACTCTTCGGCCATGGCCCCGATGGCATCGAGATGAGTGAACGCGAACGTCTCTCGCTCCGCCGCGAAGAACGCACTGGGCGACAGGCTTGACGCGTAGAGGCGTCCATAGGAGGAATCCAACACCTGCACCAGCAGCAGGACGCCGCAGTCCTGCAGCAGCCCGATCAGGAACGCCTCTTCCGTTCGCTCCGCGGCGGCGGCCTCGGCGATGGCCCGGGCCAGGCAGGCCCGCAACAGCGCCTGCCGCCAGAACTCCGGCATGTCAAACGGCGCTTCGCCCAGCCGATCCAGGTGCATCACAAGCTGAAAGCCGAGCGACAGGGTCTTCACACGCTCAAGGCCCAGCACCGTGACCGCCCGATCGATCGTCGTGACCGGCGTCCGCTGCGCGTACAGGGCGCAGTTGGCCGTTTTGAGCAGCCGGGCCGCCAGCGCCGGATCCGCACGGATAACACTCCCGAAGTCCGCGGCGGATGAATCCGGTTCCTTCATCAGGGCCAGAATGCGCGACGCAACCGCGGGACTCGTGGGCAGTTTCGCCCGGGCGAAAACACGCTGGAAGTTGCGTCGGAGCTTTCGGATGACGTCCATGTTGTGGTTCCCCGGTCCGGAGCGAAAGCCGGTGCCGCGACTCGGCACGTCAAGGCATGCTTTCATATCGTCCGGCCTACTGAAACCCTTTAGTGCACGGAATGGCCGGCCCGCCCGATCCGCGTCCGCCGATTACAGGCCGCCCGTTGGTTTCGCTTATCGGACGGGCGGCCGGGAGACTGTCGATTCGGCGCTGCGGTCAGCGCCTCAGACAGAGCGGCAGGTCACCGGGCAACGCATCCGCCGCGATCGAAGACGCAACGCGTGATCAGCAGGCCGGGGGAGCCGTGGAATCGCGCGGAACCAGGGCCGGCGGAAGCAGGCGGGTCACGGGCTTGTGGTTCCCGTTGCGCGGATCCTGCAGGCGGGCGAGCAGCATCTCGGTCGCCTCTTTGGCGATGTCGTACGACGGTTGACGGATGGACGAAAGCTGCGGACGACAGGCGATGCTGGTCGGATGATCGTCCACGCCCAGGAGCGACAGTTGACCGGGCACGTCCACGTTCATCTCCCGAGCCGCATCCAGCGCGTTCAGCGCCATCGTGTCGTTGCAGCAGAAGATGGCCGTCGTGTCCGGCATGCGCTCCAGAATGGCCCGGCAGCCGTCACGCCCCGTGATCTCGCTGGTGTTGATCTCACCGTGGAAGATGCGCCGTGGGTCCAACGGACATCCTGCCTGGGCAAGCGAACGCTGGAACTCCAGGGCCCGGTCGATTGCCGACTGGTGCGACCGGCCTCCATCAATGAACCCGATCCGCCGATGCCCGAGGTTCAACAGGTGCTCGGCGGCGATCCGTCCCACGACGGTGTCATTCGTCCGCACGGCGGCCAGGCCCAGGTGGCAGCCTTCACCATTGATGATGACGACGGGTGCGTCCTGCTCGGCCAGATCCGCCAGATAGTCCTGATCCAGCGTGGGCTCCAGCAGCAGCAGGCCGTCCACCTGGCCGCTGCGAAGAATCTTGATGTGGCGGCGCTCGTCCAGAAACCGACGGTTCGACGTGCCCAGCACCAGCGAGTAATCCTGGTCTTCCAGCGTGCTGTACACGGCATCCACAATCTCCGCGTGGCGAGGATCGTGGAAGACGCTGGGGTATGACTGGGCAATCAGCGCGACGGCCATGCTCCGCCGCGAGGCAAAGCGCTGGGCCAGAACCGACGGCACGTAATCCAACTCGGCCATGACGGCTCGGACAAGGTTGGCCGTCGCTTCGCTGACCCCCGGCTTCCCGTTGATCACGAAGGAGACCGTGGTCTTGGAGACGTTCGCTCGCCTGGCGATTTCGTCGATGGTGGCCATTCCGTGCCTCGTCGAGGAGAACCCCGAGCGTGAAGACCGTTCCCGTTGTGGCGGCGTCTCACGCCACCCACACATCCGTATCGCCTTCATAATACGCGTTTGGGAGCCTCAACTCAAGCGGTTTGGTAAGGGACTGCCCTGATGAAACCGGGCAAGATTCTCGGACGCAACTGTTCCAGCAGTCGTCATGGTGAGAGTGGCGACGGGTAGGTGCCGTTCTCCACCAGGCTGCGAAGATAGGCGATCACCGGGAGCCGATCCTGCTGGTACGTGACGCCGCACCACGCCTCGGGCGTGCTCAGAACGCGGACACGAGCCTTGTTGGCGTTCACAAGGTCGTTTACGGCCGTAGGCAGGTAGTATTCGGACCTCGGATCCTGCCCGCTGCGGGCCAGGAACTTCGCGAAGCCCTCGCGAAGATGATCAAAGAAATAGGGGTGGAAGCCCCACATGTTCATCGAGACCAGGGTGTCGCCGGGCAACACACGCGATGCACCGGCGTCGTCCGTATACCGCGCGCCCGCGGGATCCGGGTCGAGCTTCGTAATCTCCTCGATCTGCCGGAGGTGTCCGTTGCTGTCACATCGGCATACGCCGCGGGACACGCTGCCCGCTTCCGAGAGCGTGTTGGCCAGGCGGAACCCGACCATCGCGTAGTTGGCCACCTCCGCGTCGGGCGTGTGGACAAGGAACTCGTGCAGCAGCCGGTAGGACGCCGGGCCGTAGAAGTCATCGGCGTTGATCGCCGCGAACGGCTCATGGATGA
>CAZBFW010000660.1:0-2925 GCA_964491135.1 uncultured Phycisphaeraceae bacterium
TGTCGGAGGAGTTCCAGATGGACCCGGAGCAGAGCACCACCGCCCTGATCTGTCATCACCCCGAGGCGAAGTACTTCAACGTCCGTTGACCCGAAGCCGGAACAGCGGGTCTCGACGAGGCGGCCGCGTCTTTTTCTGTCGTGTCGGTTTCCCGCCACTTGCCGGCCGCGTAGAATGAGCTTCTGCAGGAGCGGTCAGTGTTGTGGGACCGGCCATCCATGGGGGACCGGCTTTCCAGCCGGTCAGTGTTGTGGGACCGGCGCGGGTGCCCGATCGGTTTCCCTGAAAAAACTGTTCAAAGGAGATTGTGCATGCTCTCGCGTTTGCTTTGCGGATTGGGCCTGGCTTGCGTCGTGGTCATGGGTTCCGGCTGTGGTACAACCAGCGGTGGCGGAGGGGGGGGCGGCGGCAATACCGGCCCGAACCTGACCGAGTACCAACTGGACGGCAGCAACCCGGAGTTGGAGGCGGACATTACGGCCCTGACCACGGCCTACAACGCGGCCTTGCTGTGCATCGGTGAGGATGACACCTCCTTCACGGACCAGCAGAACCTGGACGCCCTGAAGGCGTCGTATACCGGCGCGGCGGCCGACTTCCCCGCATATGTGGACGAATCGCGTCAGCTCGTCGAGAACGGATCCGACGAAATCTGCAACTACGAGTTGGGCCAGGATGCCGTTCTTGATGCGTTCGTTGCCGACATCACTGAGGCGCGCAATCGTGGTCGTGCATGTCGCGGGGATGACCCTAACCTCACTGACGAGAACTCGCTGGAATTCCTCAAGCAGAGGTACCTCACCCAGGTGCTGTCTTTCGACAACTTGACCGACGCGGCCGAGGCCCTGGCCAACGATGCCGCCGTGATCGCGGATGAGGAGTGCGGAGAGGAGTAAGGCGATCCGCTTGCGCTGGGCGGTTCGGGGACCGCGCGTCTCCCGGATGGACGGTCGGACCGGAAGCGGTCGTCGGCTCGCCCGCGCCTGCCAGGGGCCGACAACGGTCCACCCGGCTTCCCTTCCGCCCCGGCCTGCCCTACAATGGCCGCCCCAGCCCCGATCCTGGTGCGGGGCGCGTCAGTACAAGCGGCAAGACAGCGGGAGTTCACCGTGCAGAAACCGATGGTGCCGTGGGCAGTGGCGGGCGCAGCCGTGGTCGTGGCTGCCGTCCTGTATTGGGCGGTCCCCACGCTGCAGAGTCCCGAGGCGAAGGTGCAGGCAGAGGCGAACCGCGCGGTGGAACAGGCCCGCCGGCTCATCTGGCAGTACAGCGCCGAGGAGGAACGGCTGGCCGTCTTGCTGGATGCCCTCGCCGGCGCGGGCCTGGACGTGTCGTTGCCGGCCGACAAGGTTGGAGCGGCCATCGAGGCAGCCCAGACGGGCGAGGCGGGCGATCCGTTCGGCGCGGAAGAGGAGCGTCTGAAAGCCCTGCTGTCCTCCAGCGAGCGGGCTCGGGCCGACCTGGAGCAGCGATACCTCCAGCAGATTTACGGTGAAAACTGGCAGGAGCACGCCACGCGCGTGTCCACGAATGTTCCCAGCGACACCGGCCAGATCACTAAAGCTCGTGAGGCCCGCGACGCGTTGCTCGCCCGGAACCAGAAGCTACTGGACGAAGCCCTGTCCGCTGCCGAGGCCGCCCTGGCGGCCTCCCGTGGTGACGTGGATGCGTCGCGGCATGTGGTCGCCAATCGCATGAAGGCGGCGATCCTGTATCAGCAGGCACTGGGGACCCATCGCAGGGCCCAGTTCCTGCGCAGCGAAGCGGACGCTCTGGCCGTGGACCTCGCCGATCTGGCAGGACGGGTCAAGGCCGCCGAAGCGCAGACCCGGCTGGTGGCGGACAGCGGCGTGGATGCCCGGATCGCGACGACGGCGGAGTCCGTTGCGGAACTGACCCGGCGGCAGGGCGAACTGCAGGAGACGGTCAGTCAACTTCGCGGCACGCTGGCGGATCTGCAAGGGCAGTTGGCCGACGCTCAGCAGACGGCGGACGCGGCTCGTGCCGCAATGGAAAGCCTGGAGGATGCGGGCGTTGATCTGACCGATCCCCAGGGGTACGAGACGTTCGTGGCCGCCTACCGAGCCCAGGCGGAGACCTACCGCAACGCCATTCGCAAAACGCAGGAGCTTCAGTTTGGCACACTAGCCAATGCTCGCCTCGACGAGAGCGGGGACTTCATCAAGGGCGGCTACGTACCGGCCTCCGGCGGCGAAATCCAGCCGCAGCCGGGCATCGCCGCCATCCAGCGGGAGCTGGAGCAGCGTGAGGCGGAGTTGGCCATCGTCGCTGCTCAAATCCAGAGAGACAAGGACAACATCGCCGCGTTTGAGTCGACCAAGACTCGCCTGGCGGACCAGGAAGGTCAGGCCCAGCAGGCGATTGCGCAGATTCGAACCGCAGCCACCGACGTGTTCGCGAAACTGACGGAGCGAGCCGAGGCCGTCCGTGCCGTCCAGGAAGACGCGCTGGCGAAGCTCAGCAAGGTTCGCGCAACCCTGCGAACCGCCGAGCAGGCGGCAGACGAGCGAACGCGTGTGGAAACAGGTGACATCAGCGCGGAGAAACTGGAACGGATGCCCGAGAGCAAGATGCAGGACGACCGGTGGTGGCCCGGCAACCTGCGGGTCCAGACGGCGGACGTGCTGGTTCGCGAGAGCCTGGTCCGTCTCGACCAGTATCGAGATGCATCGATCGACCTCGCCCTCATCGAACAGGCGGGGCCCGCACTCCAACTCGATGTGGCAACGACCGATCTGGTGGCCCTGCGCGACGATGCCCGGACCGCGGGCGTCGAAGCCGCACAGGAAGCTGCTGGTCTCATCGAAAAGGCGGCCGGCCAACTGCAGAACCACTGGACGCTGGCAGCCCAGGTCGCCACCAGATCGGAAGAGCACACGTCTGAACTCCAGTCACCGCTCATTA
>CAZBFW010000661.1:0-2924 GCA_964491135.1 uncultured Phycisphaeraceae bacterium
GATAATGAGCGGTGACTGGAGTTCAGACGTGTGCTCTTCCGATCTCGGCGCGCCGGGATGCCTTCGTGCCTTCTTCTTCACCTCCGGCCGCGCTTCCGCGCCTTGCGGCGGTCCTTCTTCGAGACCTGGCGCCGGCTGGCGGCCGTGCTGCCTTTGGCCTTCAGCGTGCCGCCGCCGGCCATCATCTGCGACAGGCTCGAGGTCATCCGCATCCGGTCGAGCATCGACTTGCCGGCCATCATCTTCATCGCGTCCCGCATCTGGCCGAACGCCTTCACCAGCCCGTTCACGTCCTGCGGCTCCGTGCCGCTGCCCTTGGCGATGCGACGACGCCGGGAATGATCGATCAGCGACGGCTTCTCCCGCTCCCTGGGCGTCATCGACAGAATGATCGCCTCAAAACGCTTGATCTCCCCTTCGTCAATCTCGGCATCGGGAATCTGCCCGCCCAGCCCGGGAATTTTCTTGAGCATCTCCCGCATGGAGCCCATCTTCTGGACCTTGCGGAGCTGGGCCAGAAAGTCCTCCAGCGTCATCTGGCCCTTGGCCATCTTCTTCTCGAGCCTGGCCGCCTCCTGCGCGTCGTACTGCTCCTGCGCCTTCTCGACCAGGCTCAGCATGTCGCCGGCGCCGAGAATGCGCCCGGCGATGCGGTCCGGATGGAACGGCTCGAGCGCGTCCAGCTTCTCACCCACGCCGATGAACTTGATCGGCTTGCCGGTGATCCGCTTGGCCGACAGCGCCGCCCCGCCGCGCGTGTCGCTGTCGAACTTCGTCAGGACCAGCCCGTCCAGTTCCAGCCGCTCGTTGAAGGCCTTGGCGGTGGCCACCGCGTCCTGGCCGGTCATCGCGTCCAGCACCAGGTAGATCTGGTGCGGGGCACACGTGGAGGCTACCTGCGCCACCTCCGCCATCATCTCCTCGTCGATGGCCAGCCGGCCGGCCGTGTCCAGGATCACGACGTCGCGATCGGTCTTCTTCGCGTGAAGGATGCCGTTGCGGCAGACCTTCACCGCGTTCACGTGCCCGCGCTCGGTGTAGACCGGCACGCCCACCTGCTGGCCGACTATTTCCAACTGGTCGTGGGCGGCCGGGCGCTTCAGGCCCGCCGCGACCAGACGCGGCCGCTTGGCCCGCTTAAGGATCAACCCGGCCAGCTTGCCGCATGTGGTGGTTTTGCCGGAGCCCTGCAGGCCGGCAAGGAGCACAACGGTCGGCCCCGGTGTGGCGAACGGGATGCGCGGGTCGACCGGCCCCATCAGGCTGACCAGCTCGTCGTGGACGATCTTCCACATAAGCTGGTCCGGCTTGAGGGTGCGGATCACTTCCTGCCCTACAGCCTTCTCGCGAACCTCGTCGCAGAACTGCCGTGCCACCTCCACGTGGACGTCGGCCTCGAGCAGGGCCGTTCGGATGGCCCGCATCGCCTCGTCGATGTTGTCCTCGGTGATACGTCCGCGTCCGCGCATGGAGCGGAAGATGTCGCCGAACCGTTCTGTGAGGGTATCGAACATGAGCTCCGTTGACCTCGCTGTTTTGGGGGCCCCCGCGGCCGGAAGGCGGCCGGCGGATTCGCCTTTTTAACGTGAGGAGCCGCACGGGGTCAAATGGCTTCGCAAGGCGCGGCCAGCATGTTACACTCCCAGCGCTTTGCGGAGTCGAAGGACGGAAGTCCCATCGGGTAACGCCGGGGTGTTGGAGGTGATAAAGGCTGCAAACAGAACGGGTTGTGCGTCTTGGGCCGCACGCGCGGCGGCGGTGGCTGGTCTGCTGGCCGCCAGTGGGTGCGCCACCTCCGGCGCCCTGGGCAGAGGCAAGGCTGCCGAGCAGAAGGGAGAGTACTACCAAGCCTACGCCATCTATGCGGCCGCCGCTCGGCAATCGCCGTCGAACCGGGCTCTGGCCCGGGCCATGGCCCGCGTCGCCCCCGAGACCGTGAAATACTGGAACCGGGCCGGCGGCGCTTTCGAGTCCCAGGGCGACGTCGACCGGGCTTGGCGCTGCCACATGCGTGCTCTTCTGGTGGACCCGGCCGATTCGACCGCGCTGGCGGCCATCGAACGAATCGGCCGGCAGCATCCCGACACCGCCGAGGCCGCCCGAGTGGCCTGGCTGCGGCACGGCGAACGATCGCTGCAGGTTGGGCGCGTGCCGACCTATCGATTGGAGGAAGCGGCCGGCAACGCAGATTCGCCCGCGGACTTGGAACCTGACACGCGTCCCTTCCCCACTACGGCCGAGGTCGAAGAGGCGGCAGATTCCCTTCCCGCGGGCTGCGTGGCGGAGGCCACGGTCAGCCGGGAGGACCGCCGCCACCCCCGACGTGCCTTCCTGTATGACGGGCTGAGTGTGGAGGTCCGGGATACGGACCGCCATCCGCAGGCCGACCTGAGCGTCTATCTCGGCGACCGGCGTGTGTTGAAGGCCCGAAACCTCAAGCCGGGCGAAGCCGCGTCCGTGACCGGCCGGTCCGGTTCCCGATATGCGGTGCGTGTTCTGTCGATCGAGCACGCAACGGAAACGGTGAAGGTCGGGCTGTTCTCGGACACCGATCCGCCCCGGTAGGCCGGCGAAGACGTCGGCGCCAAGGAATCCCGGCCCACCAGGATCGGCCCAGCGAGAACGACATACGACAGCAGATCAGCGTGGGGAACTGGGCGATACAGGACTCGAACCTGTGACCTTACGGGTGTGATCCGTACGCTCTAGCCAACTGAGCTAATCGCCCGTGCCCGAACGGGGCCGAGCCGGCCTCGCCGGGAGATACGCCAGTATCGTACCGCCCTCGCGGAACAAGGCAAGGGTCCGCCTGGCGCCCGCCACCGCTCAGGCGGCGAAGGCCAAATCGACGACGGCCCGGGCGCAACAGAAAAGCCGGCGGCCCCTTCCGATTTCGCGCCTTGGCTCTGGCACGCGATAACCGG
>CAZBFW010000662.1:0-2918 GCA_964491135.1 uncultured Phycisphaeraceae bacterium
CGCCCCGCGAGAAAGGAGTGCTGGCGGCAATGGCAAAGCAGGCTCTTCGGCCCTTGGGCGACAAGGTCATCGTCAAGCGGGTCAGCGCAGAAGAGAAGACGGCAGGCGGCATCGTTCTGCCGGACACCGCCCAGGAGAAGCCCAAGCGCGGCATCGTGCAGGCGGTCGGAAACGGACGGATGCTCGACTCGGGCGAGCGAAGCAAGATGCAGGTCAAGAAGGACGACCAGGTGCTTTTCACCAGCTACGCCGGCACCGAGATCAAAATCAACGGCGAGGAATTCCTGATTATGGATGAGTCCGACGTCCTGGCCATCATCGAGTAGGTGAACGGCCGGTCGGACGGCGCCGGCTGTACCCGGCGCCATCACACCGTCACAAAACCCGGGCGGGTCCATCCGCCCCTAGCACAACGGAGACCACACGAACCATGGCTGCCAAGAAAATTGCATACGATTCGGAAGCGCGTGATGCGATCCGTCGCGGGGTCGAGAAGCTGGCCCGCGCGGTAAAAGTGACACTCGGCCCGCGCGGCCGGAACGTCGTGCTCGAAAAGTCCTTCGGCTCGCCGACCGTCACCAAGGACGGCGTGACCGTGGCCAAGGAGATCGAACTGGAAGACGCCTATGAGAACATGGGCGCCCAGATGGTCCGTGAAGTGGCGAGCAAGACGAGCACGGTAGCCGGCGACGGCACCACCACCGCCACCGTCTACGCGGAGGCCCTCTACACCGAGGGACTCAAGAACGTCGCCGCCGGCGCCGACTCCATGGAACTCAAGCGCGGCATCGACGCGGCCGTCCAGGCCGTGGTCGATGAGCTGGCCCGCATCTCCACGCCCATTCCCCCGCCGCCCAAGGGCGACAAGCAGATCGCCCAGGTGGGCACCGCCGCTGCGAACCAGGAAGAGGAAATCGGCAAGCAGATCGCCTACGCGATGAGCAAGGTGGGCAAGGACGGCGTGATCACGGTCGAGGAAGGCCGCTCGCTGGAGATCGACGTGGAGCTGGTCGAGGGCATGCAGTTTGATAAGGGCTACCTCTCGCCCCACTTCATGAACAACTATGAAGAGCTGACCTGCGACATGGACAAGCCATTCGTCCTGATCCACGAGAAGAAGATCTCGTCGGTGAAGGACCTGGTCCCCATCCTCGAGAAGGTCTCCCAGGCGGGCAAGCCGCTGCTGATCATCGCGGAGGACGTGGAGGGCGAGGCCCTGGCCACCCTGGTGGTGAACAAGCTGCGCGGCACGCTGAACGTGTCCGCGGTGAAGGCGCCGGGCTTCGGCGATCGCCGCAAGGCCATGCTGGAGGACATTGCGGTCCTGGTCGGCGGCAAGGCGATCTTCGAGGACATCGGCATGAAGCTGGAGAACGTCCAGCTCTCCGATTTGGGCCGGGCCAAGCGGGTGAAGATCGACAAGGATACGACCACCATCATCGAGGGCGCCGGCGAGACGGCCAAGATCAAGGGCCGCATCGAGCAGATCAAGAACGAAATCGACGCCACCACCAGCGACTACGACCGTGAGAAGCTGGAAGAGCGCCTGGCCAAGCTCTCCGGCGGCGTGGCCCAGATCAACGTGGGCGCCGCCACCGAAGTGGAGATGAAGGAACGCAAGGCCCGCGTGGAAGACGCCCTCCACGCCTGCCGGGCCGCCGTGGAAGAGGGCATCCTGCCGGGCGGCGGCGTGGCCCCGATCCGGGCGTCCAAGGTGCTCGTCGACCTGGCCAAGAAGCTCAAGGGCGACCAGAAGACCGGCGTGGAAATCGTCCGTAAGTCCCTGTCCGCACCCATCCGGCAGATTGCATCGAACGGCGGCAAGGACGGCTCCATCGTCTGGCAGAAGGTGTCCGAGTCGAAGGACTTGAACTTCGGCTACAACGCACTGACCGACGAGTACGGCGACATGATCGACATGGGCGTGCTCGTGCCGACCAAGGTGGAGCGGATCGCCCTGCAGAACGCCGCGTCCGTCGCCGGCCTGCTGCTGACCACCGAGGCCGCCGTCTCCGAGATCAAGGAGAAGAAGGATAAGCCGATGCCGGGCGGCGGCATGGGCGGTATGGGCGGCATGGGTGGCATGGGGGGGATGATGTAGGAGGAAGGCACGAAGGCACGGAGGCACGAAGGCACGAAGGGAAACACCGCTGGACCGATCCCGGCGCGCCGGGACCTTCTCGGTCCCGATGCCTCGAACGTTGCATTTGGAGCGGGGCAGCGCTGTGGCGAGCAGCGCTGCCCCGATCTCTTTTTTCAGCGGGGGGCCAGGGGCATGTGTATGTCGGTAAGCAAGTCTTCCGGCGGCGTGGTCTGCGGACTGTTGCGGTAGAACTCGAGTGAGGGCGCGGAGCGCACCTCCCGGCCACTTTTCGGCAGCCACTCGCCGCAGAGCCGGGCATAGGTCTGGGCCAGCCGCTCGTACGGCCCGCGGTGCGTCGTGATGGCGTACTCACCGCCGCCGAGCTCCTGCACGCCAATGTCGCCCTCCCCCTTCACGGAGTTCGGCACGGTTACACACGCGTCGTAGCGGATCTTCTCCGGCGGGGTCACCTCCGGATCGTCGTGACTCACGCCCAGGAACGTGGACGACGGTCCGATCAGCCCCCGCGGCCCCGCCCAGCCACAGAGCTTCTCCCACGCGGCCCCGCAAGCGGCGTACGGCCCCACGTGCCGCACAAACGCCACCCGGAACGGTCGAACTTCTTCCACACGGACTTCCATCGGCTTACCTCCTGCCTGTATCGGGACAAAACCGGTCACTCCACCCTCGGGGTCGTAGTGGACCTCGGAGGGCACGCTGGGGTACGGAGGGATCCGATGGGCTGTCCGGAACTGCGAGGGCGACACGCCGAACATCGCACGGAACGCCCGTGTGAACGACTCGTGCGTCTCGTACCGGGCGTCCAACGCAAGCT
>CAZBFW010000663.1:0-2911 GCA_964491135.1 uncultured Phycisphaeraceae bacterium
AGGCCATCCGCTCCGCGAAGCCCTCCATCGGGTGCCGCATGATGATCAGGTCAAAATACTGGCTCAGCACGTGGACGGTGTCTTCCTCCGTCTCACCCTTGATTTCCGACGACGTGGACGGGTTGCGCACCTCGTTGTACGGAATGCCCAGGATCTGACAGGCGGCGGAAAACGACAGGAACGTGCGCGTGGAAGGCTGGATGAAATAGAGCATGGCCCGCTTGTGGGCCAGCAGCGAGCGGAGGAACTGGTTCCCGCGCTTCGTGTTGGCAATGTTGCGGATCATCTCGGCCAGACGGCAAAGCGCCTCGATCAGCTCGCTGTCAAACTGCTGGGCGAGAATGATGTGAAACAGGCGGTCATCCCGGCTCAACTGGGCCACCCGGTATGCGGTCGGCTGCGCCAGCGGGTCCGTCTGCAACGTCTCTGTGGTGGACATGGACCGATCACCTCGTAAAACAGAATCCCTGCCGAAACTCGTCTCGGGGTCCGCCCAACCCCCGGTCGGGCGCGCCGGAATGACCGGATAGAATAGACAACGACCGATTAGAATCCGAGTCAGGCGAATTGTCAACGGTTTGCGAGACTCAATCGCCCGGATTGCGCGCCGGCGAGGACTTCCGCGGTCGCAGGCGACCGCCGGAACGATTGCCCGCTGCCCCGCACCCGCCTACCATGCTCGGTCATGACCTGGCTGGCAAACCTCGTTTACGCCCTCGCCGCGCTGGTCTATCTGCCCGTGCTGGCCCACCAGATGGTTGCGCAGAAGAAGAACCGGCGCGGCTGGAAGCAGCGGCTCGGGCACATTCCGCGTTTCAGCCCGGACCGGCCGCGAATCTGGGTCCACGCCGTGTCCCTCGGCGAAGTCAACGCGACACCGAGACTTGTGGCGGCCCTGCGAGAACGCCTGCCCGATGCCGACGTTGTGATATCCACGACGACCGACACAGGCTACGCAAGGGCGTGCGCCCTGTACGGCCAGGATCACGTGTTTCGGTATCCGCTGGACTTCAGTTGGATCATTCGCCGGGTTCTGAACCGCGTGCGCCCGAGCCTCATCGTGCTCGTGGAGCTCGAGGTCTGGTACAACCTGGTCGTCCTGGCGAGCCGGCGGGGCGTCCCCGTGGCGGTGGTGAACGGCCGGCTGACGGAGCGGTCCTGCAGGCGGCTCGGCTGGCTGGGGCCGCTGGGACGGTCGATGTTCCGGCGGCTCGCCTGGGTGGGGACGCAGGATGAGACGATCACCAGGCGATTCGAGAGCCTCGGCACACCGGCCGACAGGCTCGAAATCACCGGCTCTGTGAAATGGGATACGGCCCACGTGTCCGACCGGATCGACGGCGCAGAGGAACTGGCGAAAGCGCTCGGCCTCGATCGGACGCGTCGCCTGTGGGTGTGCGGAAGCACGGGGCCGGGAGAGGAACGCATCATCCTGGATGCGTACGACAGGCTCCGCCGGCAGCGATCGGAGGTTGATCTGGCCATCGTTCCTCGCAAGCCCGAACGCTTCGAGGAGGTGGCCGACCTGATTCGAAGCTCCGGCTACGACTGCGTCCGCCGCAGCGAGCACCCGGACGGCAGCGCCGCACCCGCCGGCGGGGATCGGCCGCGTGTCTGGCTTGGCGACACACTCGGGGAGTTGCGGAAGTTCTACGCTCTGGCCACGGTCGTTTTCGTCGGCCGGTCGCTGGTGCCAATGGGGGGGTCCGACCCGATGGAGGTGGCCGCTCTGGCCAGGCCGATCGTCGTCGGGCCGTACATGGAGAACTTTTCCCTTCCCGTGGCGTGCCTGGAGCGAGCCGGCGCGATTCGAGTCGTACGGCCAGCCAATGGGAACGCCTCTTCGCCGCTCTGCCGTGAGGTGGAGGCACTTGTGAACGATGCGGCGATGGCACAGCGCGTGGGCGCCGCTGCCCGACAGGTTGTGCTGGACAACCAGGGTGCCACCGCTCGAACGGCCACCGCCCTGGTCCGCCTTCTTGCCCGCTGACCGTCGCCGGCGTTCTTCAGCGTTTCTAAATCCCTTTATTGCAGATGGTTAACCGCGATTCCGGCTGGCGCGGCGGGGACGCACCGCGGAGCTTCAGTGGTGGCGGGTCCGGCTCGGTGTCGGTTGTTCACTTCGGCGGATTCGCCATAATCAATTGAGAATACAACGGTTATAGAAATTCCCGTTTCTTTGCTCACCTTCGATATTTGCCCAGTGTCAAATATGCGGGGTAAGATAGTTTTAGGGACCCCGGGCAAAAGGAGGACGAGCGATGAACCTTCGAAAAGCGCGAAACCTTCTGATGGTGCTGGCTCTGGGCGGTCTGCCGCTGGGGACCGTGTCCAACTGTGACTACTCGAACGGGCTGGGAAGCTTCTACTACGACCACGGCGGCGGCGGCGGATACTGCGGCGACCACTGCGGCGGGTATCCGGGCGGCGTCATCGTGGTGGAAGAGGAGTACTACGAGGAAGAGTACTGGGTGGAGGACTACTACTACGACGACTGCTCGTTCTGGGACGGCTGCTACTGGGACGGCTGGTGGTGGTAGTCGTGATCCGGGCGTGTGGCGTGCGGCCGGCGTGCGTTGGACGCCGGATTCGGTCCGATCGCGGGGAGAATGAGCCATGAAACGGCGAAGACTCTTGTCCCTGGTGCTGTTGATAGTGACGGGCGCGATGCCACTGGTAACGACGGGCACGTGCTACAACTACGGCGGCTCTTTTGGCTATGACGTGTGTTCGACGAATGACCACCTGGTGAGGGACGTGCTGAACCTGTTCTGCTGCGACGACGACGACGATTGACGCGGCAGGACGTCCGGCTCGGCGCGAGGCGCCGGCCGGACCGGGCATCGAAACTTGCGCGTTGCGGCGAGGGGCGTTCCCTCGTCCCGCCGGCGGCTACCTTCCGGATCTTGGC
>CAZBFW010000664.1:0-2908 GCA_964491135.1 uncultured Phycisphaeraceae bacterium
AGATAATGAGCGGTGACTGGAGTTCAGACGTGTGCTCTTCCGATCTGGGCTGTGTCTGGAGATTACGGGCGAGGGTGGTCTGGGTCGGGACCTGAGTCTCGCCACCACGCGCGCGTATCATCGGACAACGTGGGTGACCGTGGCCGCCGTCCTCATCATCCTGATTTGCGTCTACCGGGCTCCGCTGGCGGCATTCGTTCCGCTGATCTCCATCGGCATGAGTGTGTACGTGGCGCTGGCGCTGCTGAATCGCCTGGCGGTCAGCGGGTGGGGCGTCAGCAATCTGGAGCGCACGTTTGTCGTCGTGCTGATGTTTGGGTCGGGCACGGATTACGCGATGTTCTGGCTCGCCCGGTATCGTGAGCAATCCCGAGAGGGCATCGGGGTGGAGGCGGCCGCCGCCGCCACGGGGGGCACGGGCGGGGCCATTGCCGCCAGCGCGGCCACCACGGTGATCGGCCTGTCCATGCTGCTGCTGGCGGACCTGTCACCCACGCACAATGCCGGTCGAGCCCTGGGCCTGGCCATTGCGATTTCGATGGCGGCTGCATTGACACTGGTTCCGGCCGTGGCGCGGCTGATGGGGTCGCCCCTTTTTTGGCCGCGTGTGATCTGGGCCGCCGGGGCGGAGACTCCCAGCCGGCAGTGGGGCCGCTTGGCCCGCGCGGTGGTCCGTCATCCGTCTCACATCCTGGTTGGGATGGCCGTGCTTCTGTTCTACCCGACGTGGCACGGAAGCCGCACACCGTACCGGTATGATGCGCTCGGCGTGGTGAACAGCGACAGCAGCGCGGCCCGCGGGCAGAGACTGGCGGAGCGGCATTTCTCCGCCGAGGAGCTTTTCTCCTGGACGTTCGTCCTGAGCAGCGGCCCGGAATGCTCCCCGACTGCGCTCGACGCGTACGCGGCCGGGCTGGCAGAGGCATGCCGTCGCGTGGACGGCGTGGTGGACGTGTGGAGTCTGGACAAGCCGTTCGGGTCACGGCCATCGACCTCACTTGTTCCGCAGTCGTGGATCCGCTCATATTACGTCAACGACAGTCTCTGTTCAGTTCGGGTGGAGGTCATGCAGCCGTTCCCGCCGCTCTCGGATCCGGCCATGGACCTCTGTTCACGTGTTACTCGAAGTATGGAGGAGTGGGCGGGGCGCAACGCAACGGCCGATGTCCGGCTCCACGCGGTCGGGCTGACGCCGTACATCCTGAATATCAAAGCGCTCTCGGATGCCGATCAGCAGCGCATCATGATCAGTGTGGCCGCGGCCATCGCGGTGGTCGTGCTGATCTGGGTGCGGCGACTGGGCCTGACTCTGATCATGGTGATCGCCACGCTCGTGCTGTACCTCGCAACGCTTGCGGTCACCGACTGGGTGTTTCGCGCATGGCTCGACGGGCAGGCGTTGGATTGGAAGATCAAGCTGTTCCTCTTCGTCATCATGATGGCGGTGGGCCAGGATTACAACATCTTCCTGGTTTCCCGCATTCTGGAGGAGCGTCGCAGCCGATCGGCTCCCGAGGCCGCGCTGCGGGCGATTGTGACCACGGGTCCGGTGATCAGCAGTTGCGGGCTCATCATGGCGGCGACCCTGGGGTCGATTGCCGCGACCGGGCTGACGTTCTACCAGCAACTGGGGTTCGCTTTCGCCCTGGGCATCCTGCTGGACACCTTCGTAATCCGTCCGGTCATCGTGCCTGCCTGTTACCTGGTGGGCGAGCGGCTCCGGCGGAAAAGACTCGACTTGGCCGCCCCACACTCGTAGAGTACGGGTGGGCGCGGGGCTTCCTCGGGAGGACGTCTGGAATGGCAGGAATCCGCGATAAGACAGGGTATGCAGTGCTGGGCTTCGTGTTGTCCGTCCTCGGCCTGAATGCGGCCGGCCGCGCAGAGATTCTGGAAATCCGCGCCGAGATCGCCGCGGAGGCAGAGGAGTATATCGGCGGCGCGCTGACCTCGTCCGACGCCGCGTTCGAGCAGTTCCCGGAAACGCAGTCCGTGTTTCCGCTGGAAGTCGGGGTCGTGCTGGGGGATTCCGGCGGATTCACGGACGTGGCGTTTGCGTTCGCGGATCTCCGCGATCCGACCCGTCCGACGGGGAGTGCCAACCCGGCGGAGTTCGGACTCGAAACGACATGTGTATCTGTCGACCCGTCCAAGTCGTATTCCGTCGAGTCCGAGGCCGTGGAAACGCGGACCATTCGTCTGACCGCGGGCGACCTCGGCCTTTCGTTGGGCCCGTCCCGCGTCAGCAGCGAGGTCTTCCTTTCCGGAGCGCTCATTCTGTGGGCACAGGAATCGGGTCGTGACCTGCGCGGCCTGGAAGCGGAGTTCCAGGTGACGGTTTACCGGGTGGCGGGCGGGTCCGCCTCCGTCGAGTTGTTCTCCACGGGCCTGCGGCTGACGGGCACGGCGGAGGGCCGGGTGACCGCTGCGCCTCTGGGATCGCTCGTGTACGAGTTTGGCGCAGCGGACCTGCTGCTCTCGACGTCCGGCCTGGATGGGCAAACGCAGGAGGCGGTGTCTGAGGGGATCGAACCCTTCGGCGTGTTCCACGTGGCGCTGATCCCGAACCAGGCCATCACATACGAATACGACGTACAGGCCGGGCAAACGATGGACCTGGAGGCCCGCTTCATCACGCGTGTGAAGAGCCTGCCCGGCGGCACGGGCGGCGGCTCCGCCTTCGGGCGGCAGTTCACCGTGCTCGACGCCGCGTTGCAGGCCGCCACGAGTTCGGCCGGGGCAGCGGCGGTTCAGCAGGCAGTGAATTCGGCACAGGACTCGTTGGAGGTGTCCACGACATCCGGCCGATCGACTCCCGGACGCGGCGTGGCGTGCGGGGCGTTCGGGGCCGAGCTGGCGACGCTTGGACTGGCATTCGTTACGATCGGCTGCGCGCAGCTTGCCCGAC
>CAZBFW010000665.1:0-2901 GCA_964491135.1 uncultured Phycisphaeraceae bacterium
AGTTCAGTTCTGTACTTCTGCACCGTCCGTCGGGTAGCCTATCGGTTCGCGCGGTAGCTTTCGCCGGACAGCTCGCTGACGATGTGAGTTGCGCGGAGCGCTCCGCGCAAGGAGACGCTCAAGGAGACGCTAAACGGGACATCCTGTAGCGAGCGATGAGGCGGGCGGCTCGTACAACACGGCGAGCGATCCCTTGCTGGCCGATCCGGAGGGCGTGGACAATACCCTGGGCACAGAGGATGATGACGCCCGGCTGACCTCCGGCTCGTCCGCCATCGATGCCGGGTGCAACGCCGAGGTGCCGGAGGATGACTTCGATCTGGACCGCGACGGCGACACGTCTGAGCCGCTGCCTCTGGATCTGGGCTGGGGGGCGAGGTTCCTGGATGATTCCGGCACGACGGACTGCCCCTACGGCGGCTCGTGCGGCACGGCCCCGATCGTGGACATGGGGTCCTACGAGTACCTGAATACCAACGGGCTCCTGGGCGCTCCCGAGCCGCCTGCGGCCGGTTCTCCGGCCCCCGAAGCGTCGGGGACGGCCTACATCGCGTTCGCGTACGACGCGTTGGGGCGGCGGATCGAGAAGATTGTGGATTCCGGCGGGGCGCAGGTGGAGGTCACGCGGTATTATTACCAGGACCAGAATGTTATCCTGGAGACGGACGCCGACGAAGCCCCGCGTCGGAGCTTCGTGCACGGCAGCCAGTATATCGACGAGCGGGTGCTCATGCGGCTGCCGAACGGCCAGGAGTACTACTACCTGCCGAGGGAACTCTACAGCGTGGCCGCGTTGACGGACGAGGATGGCGCGATTGTCGAAGCCGCGACGTACGACACGTACGGCAAGGTGGCGGTGTACGATGCCTCGGCCCAGGCGGTCGCGGAATCGCCCGTCGGCAACCCGTACTACTTCACCGGTCGGAGGCTCGACCTATTGCCCACAGCCTCCAGCCCCCAGCCTGCTGCCAAACAGCTCTACCACTACCGGGCGCGGGAATACGACCCGGGGAATGGGCGGTTTATGCAGAGGGACCCCCTGGCGATGATTCGCGCGCTGCTTGGAACCAACGAACCAGATGGCATCAATTTGTACGAGTACGTACGTGGCATACCAAGCCGTGGCGTTGATCCACAGGGCTTGGAATGCGAATGCAACTCAACGACTGTAACCTGCACGCCCTGGACTGGCCCTCCGATACCCAGCCCCACCTCGCCCGGCAGCTTCTTGCCCAGTTTCTATGTTCGGTATGCACCATGCTGGGGCTTTGCCGGGAGCGTTTGTCGCGCCAAAACAAAGTATTGTCGTCGATGTTGGCGTACCTGCACTTGTTCCGGTAGAGAGATTGACTACGCCAGGTGTCGTATGTACTACGGACCTCGGGTAGACCAGGGTCCGTGCACAAAGACCTGGAGTGAGAGGGTTGGAAGGTGCGTCGTGTTGCAGGACGACACCAAGCCCGGTGTACTCCCAACGGGGGGCTGTTCGATGCCTGGGGCCTACGGACCAGGGCTGTGTATCCCGATAAGTCCTCCCCTTTCCACGCCGTATCCAACTCCGCCGCCCTGCTAGTTTGGCTCGCGGCCAGGGGGCGTATCCGGAGGTGGCGATCGATGCCTGGTAGCAGCGTGTGTCGCGACCAGCATCATCGAATTGTACGAAGCGGCTACGGTGTTACTGAGTCAGGAGGATTGTCAGTCTGGGCGCAGTGCGTACGTAGGATCAGAATCAGAAGCCACATGGAAGGCGATGAGAGGAGTTCTCAGCGGCAGCAACCGCTCGTAGCCGTCCCGTGATTCGCATGTGAATCGATGGAAAGTATGACAACACGTGCAAGAATGCTGAGAATCGCACGGGTAGCTACGGTCGCCTCGTTCGCTGTCTTTGGAGGTTCCTCGTGCGTATACATGGGCTACTCAAGCTCGGCTCTCGGGATCGCCATTGCCGGTGGGGCCATCGACATTGCTTCAGACTCGGGACAGAGCCTTCCAAACGTGGGGTTCTTCTGCGAGCTTGCTGGCATCCCACACATTGAGTTTCAGCCACAGTACTTGCGCGGTCCGTCATCCTGCCGGATTCTGCTCCCCCTCTGGATTCCAACTTTGGTGGTCGCTTGTTGGATGCTCGGTATGACGATTTGGTGTCACGTTTGTCGAGATCGCTTTGCCTGTGCGAATTGCGGGTATTGCCTGCGTGGCGTCGGGTCTGATCGGTGCCCGGAGTGTGGGTGCGCCACGAAGCTTGGGAAAGGGGCATCGCATGATGGGACCGTAACCTGACCGACTGCACGTTCATCGGGAACGTCGGCTATGGCAACCGCCCGGGCGCCTTGATGATCGGCCAGTGCCATCCGGTCCTGATCCGCTGCACCTTCGAAGAAAATGAGGCCCCGAGCCGGGGCGGGGCGGCGTCCATGTGGGGCAACGCCGCGTCTCCACAGTTTGTCGGTTGCACGTTCTCGCATAACCGGGTCCTCAATAGCGGCGGGATCGGCGGAGCGGTGCTGGTGGAGAACGGCTGCCCGGCGACCTTCCGCGACTGCACGTTCACAAGCAATGAGTCGCCCGGCTACGGCGGCGGAGTGGCCGTCACGGGCAGCGCCAGCCATGCCAACCTGGTTCAGTGCAGCTTTACCGGGAACGAAGCCCCCAGCGGCGGCGGGCTGTCGGTGGCGTCCGGCCAGGCGACGGCGGTCAATTGCCGGTTCCTGGGCAACCAGGGCATGTATGGCGGCGGAGTATTCGTGCAAGGCGGCAGCAGGACCGGATCGGCCGATCTGACCAACTGCGTGTTCAGCGCGAACGTGGCGGACGGCAAGAATGAGAGCCTCGGGGGCGGCCTCTGTGTGGTCGACGATGGCACGGCCACAGTGACCAACTGCACGCTGTACGGCAATGCGT
>CAZBFW010000666.1:0-2890 GCA_964491135.1 uncultured Phycisphaeraceae bacterium
ACATGCCGTATATGCTCAATCGGGTTGGCCGGCACCGTCACCGGCCCATGGTCCAACTCCGGCCGCGGGTCGTGGCCGTCCGCGTCCGCCAGCAACAGGACCCAGATAGCCCGCTTCCGCCGCAGCAGGGCCAGCACCACGCCCAGCAGCAACACGAAGTTCCACTCGGCGTACGGGGTCCCGCCGAGACCCAGATACCCCCGACGCGACTCGAACCGCGCGTGATAGAACTGGGTGAACCCCGCCCAGATCGCGGAGGCCCGGCCCGGCCGCCCGTGCATGACCAGGTAGCGTGCGAACCCAGGCGTGCTCGCTTCGTCCATCGCCGAGAAATCGTAGATCGCCAGCGGCTTGAGTGGTGGGAGGCGTTCGCCGTTGGGCTGGCGAAGGTACGCCTGGTCCGGTGTCAGCAGCGAACTCGTCACGTGCCCGAACGTCTGCCTGGGCACGGAGAGCGGATTGAGCAACGCCAGGTCCCACCCTGCGCCCGTGATCGCCGACATCGCCTCCGGCACACTTCCGCCCGTCAGTTGCCACATGCGGATCGTGTCCGCCAGGCGGCCCGCCTGATCCGCAAACTCGGCATCCGCGGCAATCCACCCGTCCGCCTGGGCCTGCGCGAACCGCTTTCTCAACTCGGCCAGATCCGGGCTCTGGGCCGTGTTCAGACGCTCCACCGCCACCGTGCGATGGAACAACGCCGCGCCGCACAACACGGCCGGCGGAAACCGACCGAACGTACGCTGGCCGTGCAGCCAGAACGGAACCATCAGGGCAGCCGCCGGCAACATTGCGGCCAGAACCGTGCCCACGAACGTGCCGGCCCCGCCCGGGGCTCGGACCTCGCGGCGCCGCGCGGTCCACCCTTCCCGGTGAATCCCCGTCGCCAGACACAGCGGCGGCAGAATCCACCCGAGCGGACTGGTCAGGCCGGCCACGCCGGCCGCGACGGATGCGCCCAACAGCGCGCTAATCCGTCCACACGCGTGGTACCGCACGAGCAGGAACAGGCACAGCGTGAAGGCAAACGCATACAGAACGACGGGTGACACGGCGTTGGCGTAGCCGATCAGGTGCAGGCTGCCCGCGCCCAGGATGCCCGCCACGATCGTCAACCCGCGGTGCGCCCAGGCGGTCCAGGCAATGCCGGCCGTCAACAGGGCGCAGCCCGCCACCAGCGCGTGCTGCAGAAACAGCAGGCCGGCAGCACTGTCGGCCTGAAACACCGTGAACACGCCGGCCAGCATCAGCGGATAGCCCGGCGTGCGGTACTGGGCGTACGGATGCGAGAAGTCCAGGCCGCCGGCGATGTTCGCCGCCAGCGTGAGGTATTCCGCCGATTCCGGTGTCACCCAGAGCTGGGAAGCCGACCAGGCGATCAACTGCACCACAGCCAACCCCACGCCCACGACGGCCAGCAACCCCCACGGCAGACGGCGCGGAGAGCGGACGACGGACTCCAGAACCGGGCGATGCAGTCGCTTCATACGAACTCGGGCCGAGCAAGACCTACCGAACCTGACCGTCTTATCGGCCCCGCCCCGCCCCATCTTTCGCTGCGCATTCAGGCACGTTTTCGGACCTATGCCGTCTGTCGCTGCAAGTGAGGAGTGCTGGTGAACCCTCGATCCCCTTCCGCGGTCTACGTCGCGTTGGCGGCCTCGGGGATGGACGGATCGACGCCATCGACGTCCAGGCCGTAACGCTTCATCTTCTTGTAGAGCGTGGTGCGGTTGATGTCCAAGGCCTCCGCGGTGGCCTGCCGGTTCCAGCCGTGGGCCCGAAGTGCGGACTCGATGATCTGTTTCTCCGGCCCCTCCAACGCCAGCTTCAACGGCATCGCGCGGTACTCGCCGGCCGGAACGGCGGGCGCGGTCATGGCCGTCTGCACCAGCTTGGGCGGCAGATCGGCACCGGTGATCATCCGGCCGCGGCTGAGCACAACGGCCCGCTCGACGACGTTCTCCAACTCGCGCACGTTTCCCGGCCAGTTGTAGCGCTGCAGGTACTGCATCGCCTCCTCGCTCAGGCCCTGGATGTCCTTGCCGGACTTCGCGCAGAAGTTCTTCAGGAACGCCTTGGCCAGCAGCGGAATGTCACTGATCCGCTCGCACAGGTCCGGCAGCGTGATGGTCACGACGTTGATGCGGTAGAACAGGTCCTGCCGGAACCGGCCCTTCTCGACTTCTTCCTCCAGGTCGATGTTCGAGGCCAGAATCACCCGGACGTCGACCGTCTGCGTGGTGTTGCTGCCGACCGGCTCGAACTGGCGCTCCTGCAGCACTCGCAGCAGCTTCACCTGCAGCGCCGGCGACGCCGATGAAATCTCGTCCAAAAACAACGTGCCGCCGTTGGCGGCCTTGAACTTGCCTTCCTTGTCCGTGACGGCACCCGTGAATGCACCGCGCACGTGGCCGAACAGCTCGCTCTCCAGCAGCGTTTCCGGAATGGCCCCGCAGCTCACTTCGACAAACGGCCCGTCGCGCCGATCGCTGCGATGGTGGATCGCCCGGGCCACCATCGACTTGCCCGTGCCCGACTTGCCCTGAATCAGCACGGTGACGCTGGCGTCCGCCACCGCCTCGATCAGGTCGAACACCTTGAGCATGCGATGGTCGCTGCCGATGATGTTGTCCAGCCCGTAGCGGGCGTCCAACTGCTGGCGCAGGTTGCGGTTCTCCCGGATCAGCGACCGCTGGTTCAGCGCCCGCTCCACCACCAGAAGAAACTCGTCGTCGTGGATGGGTTTCGTGAGGTAGTCATAGGCGCCCATCTTGATCGCTTCCACGGCGCTGTCGATGGTGCCGTAGCCGGTAATCATGATGGTGACCGTTTCCGGATACCGCTGCTTCATCAGCCGCAGCAGCTCAAACCCGTCCGAGCCGGGCAT
>CAZBFW010000667.1:0-2890 GCA_964491135.1 uncultured Phycisphaeraceae bacterium
GCGATAATGAGCGGTGACTGGAGTTCAGACGTGTGCTCTTCCGATCTCGTATCCACTTTCGACATTCATGTTCCGGTGTATCGGGGTGACGCCTTTCTCGGCATTCTCAGCGGCGTGTACTTGTGCGGCGAGCTGTTGCAGGAGGCGCAGACGGGTTTGCGTCGCACGTTCGCGGAGGCATACCGGGTGAGCCTGACGAGTGCGGACGGATCGTTGGCCCGGCTGGATCGGGGCGAAGCGGTGGACAGTCGGCTGGTGGAGGACGTGCCGCTCGACCCGCCCGGGCACGACACAGTGCTGACGCTGGCCCGATACGGTCGGGCGCCCTGGAGTCGCGGCACCGTTGTTCTTATACTGGTGAGCGTGGCGCTGGCGTTGGGGATGCTTTCGAGCATGTGGGCGATGCACCGTCAGATCACGTGGCGCGTGCAGGCGGAGGCGGAGCTTCGAGCCGCCCGGGACGCGTTGGAGGCGCGCGTAGAGCAGCGGACCTTCGATCTGTCGGCAGCGAACCGGAGGCTGTCCGAGGAGGTGGCGGAGCGGGCGCGCGTGGAAGAGCGGCTGCGGCGTCGCACGCAGGATCTGGACAAGCGCATTCAGGAGATGCGTTGCCTGTTTGCCGTGTCCGACCTCGTGGAGCAGCCGAACGCCTCCCTGGAGGACATTGTGCAGGGTACGGTGGAGCTGATTCCTCCGGCCTGGCAACGGCCGGGACAGACGGCGGCTCGCGTGATGCTGGACGGCCGGTGCTTCAGCACGGCGGCGTTTCGTGAGACGCCGTGCCGGCGATCCAGCGACATCGTGGTGCGCGGCGAACCGGCGGGCGTCGTGGAGGTGTGTTACCTGGGTGACGTGGACGCGGACGGTCCGGATCCGTTCCTTCCGGAGGAGCAGCACCTGTTGGATGTGATTGCGGAACGCCTGGCGCGGGTGGTCGAGCGGGTGCGTGCCGATCGCGATCGGACGGCCCTGCAGGAGCAGCTTCATCAGGCGCAGAAGATGGAGGCCATCGGGCAGCTGGCGGCCGGGGTGGCCCACGATTTCCGCAACGTACTGACGGTGGTGCGAGGGCATGCGCAGCAGGCCGCTGAGCTGTTGCCGCCGGAGCATCGGGCGCAAGAGGCGGTGCAGCTGATCCAGCAAGCGGCCGCGCAGGCGAATGAGCTGACGCAGTCGCTGTTGACCTTCAGTCAGAGCGCGCCGACGCGTCGGCAGCGAATTGACCTCGGCGCCGCCGTGCACGAGTGGTCGCGTCTGTTGCAGTACATGCTGCCCAGGTCGATCCAACTGAAAGTGGAACCGCACGACGTACCCGTCTGGATCCAGGCGGACGCCGCGCAGCTTCAGCAGGTCCTGATGAATCTGGTGATCAATGCCCGTGACGCGATGCCGGACGGGGGCGTGCTGGAGATCGCGGTGGTCCAGGAGAAGGATGCGGTTGCGGCGGTCGGGGAGGATCTGGGGTCTTCGGGGCGCCCGGTCGTTCGCCTGATTGTGCGGGACTCTGGCATGGGCATTCCGCCGGAGCTCCGGACGCGCATCTTCGAGCCTTTCTTCACGACCAAGCCGCGCGGACGAGGCACGGGCCTGGGGCTGTCCATCGCACACGGGATCGTGCGTGACCACGATGGCCGGATCGACGTGGAGTCCGCGGTGGGGCGGGGGACCACCATGGTGGTCTCTTTGCCGGGGCTGTCATCGGAGGCGCCGGAGGTCGTCGCCGCCTCTCCGATCCGCCGCCAGGCGCGCGGGGAGTCGGTTCTGCTGGTTGCCCACGATCCCTACGTACGGGGGCTGATGGCCCTGACGCTGCAGTCCGCGGGGTACTCGGTGACCCAGGCGTCGGACGGGGCGACCGGGCTCTCCGCGTGGCGGGAGAACCGCAAGGACATTCGCGTGGTGGTCATCGACGACGAGCGTCTCGGTGCCGATGGCATTCTGCGCGGCGTGCATGAGGAAGGGTGCGGCACGCCGGTTCTCTGCGTGACCGCGGGCAGGGACCTGACGCCGCCGAAGGGTGGGACGCATCGTTTTTGTCTGCGAAAGCCGTTTGACATGCCGGCCCTGGTTGAGGCCGTTGCCGATGCACTTCAGACCGTGACTGGAGGAATGGAACCCAAATGAGTCGACCGATTTCCATCATGCTGGTGGATGATCACGCCATGGTACGCGGCATGCTCAAGACGCGGCTGGAGACCGATCCGGACCTCCGGGTGGTGGCCAGTGTCGGGCAGGCGGATGAGGCCGTGACCCAGGCCATTCTGCTCAAGCCGGACATCGTGCTCATGGACATTGACATGCCGGGAATGCTGTGCTTTGAGGCGACGGGAACCATCCATGAGCACTCTCCGGAGACGCGTGTCATCTTTCTGAGCGCGTTCTTCCACGACCGGTACATCGAGATGGCCATGGCCGTGCAGGCCTGGGGGTACGTGACCAAGAGCGAGCCGGAGGAATCCGTCATCGCGGCGATCCACAAGGTGATGTCCGGCGTCGCGTACTTTTCACCGGAAGTGCAGGCCCGGATCGTGGTGGACGCGCGAGGCGCCCGGCTGGCCCGGCCGACCCGTTCGCGGGTGTCCACGCTTACGGATCGTGAGATGGAGGTTCTGCGATACCTGGCGCGTGGGCTTTCGAAGAAGGAGATCGCCCGGTTGATGCACCTGAGCGTCAACACGATCAACCGCCATACGACGAGCCTGATGAACCGATTGGACATCCACGACCGGGTGGAGCTGGCTCGGTTTGCCATTCGGGAGGGATTGGCGGAAGCATGAGAGCGGGCGAGCCGGCATGGCAGTGGGCCTTCGTACGGACCTTTGGGTTGCGGCCCTGCCGTTGCGGCGGGGATTCAGACCTGGAGGCCGGCCGGGGGGCTGAATCGGGCGGG
>CAZBFW010000668.1:0-2885 GCA_964491135.1 uncultured Phycisphaeraceae bacterium
CGTTGTATCGCAGACGCCGTCCGGTCCGACCGTGATGGACAAGGGCGATTCACTCAGACCGACCCACTCCACGTCACCGGCGGTTCCGCCGTTCGCGCCAAGAGGAACGCCGATGCCCGTTTCGCGAGCCCCGATGGCCATCAGGAGCTTACCGCCGGTCACCTCCGTCGCGAACGTTTCGTTGGTGAACGCCGTTCCGCCCAGGCAGAAGCGGACTTTGCCCGCCAGGTGCAACGACGGGTTCGGAATCCACGGCGCGTTGGTGGATGACAGCCGAAGCCACGATGTCGCCGAGGATGGATTCGCCCACTGCCAGTAGATGGTCAGCGACTGCTGCCCGCTGCACACCTGCTGGAAGAACGCGGTACACGTGGATATGCTGCACATGTACACGTCGCTGTTGCCGGGCGCGATTCCCCGGGACGAGGTGGACACGCTCGGGTCCAGGAAGATCACGTTGGCTAACGCGTCGCCCGGTGGGTCGAACGCCGCCTCAAAATCCGTGACCGTGGTGATAAACTGCCCCCATGCCGGCACGGCCGAAACCGCCATGGCAGCCAGGGCCAGCCCCAGTAAAGATGCACGTCGCATTTGCCTACGCTCCTTTCGCACGCCTGATGACCGCGAGTTCGAGGTAACTCTGTTACATCTCCGGGAAATGAACGCTTCTTCCACCGAACCACGCATACGCGAGGTTATGCTTATAGAATTATACCCGCCGACCCCGGACACTCCAAACCTTTCCCGCCGAGGCGCACGCGTGTGTTTCCGTGCCCTGGGGGGTCCGGCGTCTAGGGGCATTCCCTTATAGGACTGGCACCCGGGTGGCGGGGAACCCTCGTCCCAAATCCTGATCTTTGGTGGTGCGGTCCGCGATGAGCACGCCGTGGCGCCCCGTGTATGTCCGGACCGACACAAGCAGGCCGGGCCCTGCTCCGCGGCGACTCGCTGGGTCCGCCGGCGGAACAGGGCCCGGTTCTTCAGTTCCACACGCATCCGCGTGCGTTGGACGAGATCATTCTTAGCGACGGCGCAGGACCGCCAGTCCACCCAGGGCCAGCAGGGCCAGCGTGGCCGGCTCCGGAACGCCCATCATCCAGAACGTCAAGGTGCTGCTCGAGTACGCGCCCCCAGTTCTCGCCAGGGCCAGAACCGGGTTCGATTCGGTCTTCCCCGCGGTGTGGTACGGCGTCAGCCGCAGCCAGCTCGGAGGCGTGGGGTCGGGGACGAGGAACTTGAACTCGGCGCGTGTGGAGTGCAGGTCATCCTGCCCCACGGCATTGTCAATGCCCGCGAAGTTCGGCGGAGTAACCAGGTTGGCGGAAGTGGAACCCGAGAAAGTCGGCTCCTGGAACATGACCTCCGCGCCGTCCGCGTAGGGCACGCCGGCGTTCCCGTCCACGCCGTCGAACGTCGAGATCATCTCATCGACCGCAGGCGGCGGAAGCGGACCGGTGTCATAGAGGTTGTGGATGTTGTCGATCCAGACCGTGATCGCGTGTGAGTAGTTCCCGTCATTGAGGATTCGGATGTGCTCGAGCACGCCCAGATCCTGATCGACTATGCTGTTGCCGGTAAAGCTCGGGGTTGAGATGCCGGTCGCCGACAGGTCAATCGTGAACTGCTGCCAGGTGCCGTCCAGCACGAGTGTCTGCTGATCGAGGTTGAACCACTCGATGGATCCAGCCGGGTTTGCCGAGGTGTAGAAATCGCCCGGGTAGCCCGTAATGGGAACACCGCCGATCGTCCCTTCGCGCACGCCGAGCGAGATCTTGAGCGACGGCGTCGCCATGACCGGCACGGCCATCAGCAGAACCAACCCACACACTGCAAGGTATTTCATCTTCCTAACCTCCTTCGAAAGAGAACTCGGGGATGCCAATCTACGAGAGAGTACTCCAAGTACGTTTTCCGTCTCTTCACCGGCGCAGGCACAAATGAGCGCCAGACGCGAACGAGCATCGCGCCGGATTATCCTCCCGCCGGGAACGCATCCGCCGATCTGCGGCAGCCGCGCACCACCTGCGGGGTTACTCTCTCTCTTCGTGGAAGCAGCAGGAAGTGCCTCGCTTCTACACCCGCCTCTTGTTAAATGTAACACACCACCGGCATCCGTTTCAAGCCCGAATCGTGAACCGCTCTCGGTTTTCAGCTCGCGTGTTACTGCCGTAAGTGGGGATGCTTAGACACGGATTGGCGCCAATCATCCACCGTATCGCGAGCGTCACATCGTGGCATCTTCGCGCTACGTCATGGCGTCACGACTGCATATCAAATCGCCGCGAACGCGAACGGCAAGCAGGGATATCGGACGCATGCAAGCTCCGTCCCGCGTTGTCCCCGGGTCGCAGTAACTCCAGACTCGATCGCCGTCCTGTCCGCTGATCGTTATATAACAATTGTGGGGGGAAAGGGTTAGTGATCGCAGGCGCTGCAGCACAGGACCGATCGCGATGGCCGTCAAGCGCACGGAGACGCTACCGCCCGACACTCCTCAAATGCCCCTTGGTCCATGCTGCATGGTTCGTCAGCATCCATGCGGCGGAACAACAATCCTAACAGCAGTACTGGAATTCACGATTGTATTCACGATCGCAGATGCGCCCGTTTGGGCGGGCGCGGACCGATAACCCGGCCGGTCGGATCGCCGGCAGGAGCTGTGCTATTCAATCCGGTAGGCCTCGACCAGCGTGGTCAACAGGTGCAGATTACCCAGCAGGAAGGCCGCGACCACGCAGGTCAGGAACAGCCGCATCGCGTGGAATCGGCGTTGCCGCCGCGCCGCAGTCACCCAGAACAGGCACACGTGGAGCAGCCCGCCCACGACCACGCATCCCACGCCGACCACCGACCGAACAGCGTTCGGCATCTGGATACCCAGGAAA
>CAZBFW010000669.1:0-2883 GCA_964491135.1 uncultured Phycisphaeraceae bacterium
GACGCACACTCCGCAGCCTTCACACGCCAGCGGATCGATGACGAACACCGGCGGGCCACCCTGCCCGGAGGCCTGCCACATCTCCCGCACGATTTCGTTCGTCCGCAAGGAGCACGCGCGCTGACAGAGGTCACAGCCCCTGCAGGCCGAATGCGGGCCGCGCGGCGTCGCCGCGTCACGCCCCCCGGCGCACTGCAGTACCGCATCGGAGCGGCAGTACGTTACGCAGGCGCCGCACGAAACGCAGTCCGACTGGCGGATGATCGCCTCGTGGCCGCTGCGGAACTCCTCTCGCCGTCGGATCCGGGGCGCCAGCACCAGGTGCAGGTCCGCGGCATCCACGTCGCAATCCGCAATGACGCATCGCCCCGCAAGCACGGCCAGGGAGGCCGCGATCGAGGTCTTGCCCGTTCCCCCTTTGCCGCTGATGACCACCAGCTCTTTCATGGCAGGCTGCTCCGGGTTGCCGACGGGCGCACACGCCCCTGACCGCTTCCCTTCTCCAGTCGAGCCAGCAGTCTTTGGAACACACGGCCGTACGACGGCAGGACCTTGCCGGCCAATTCGCCCCGCGAGTACGCCTCGGCCACGCGCCGGTCATCCGGAATCTCTGCCAGCACGGACAACCCCTCGGCGCGGGCGTATCGCCGGGTTTCCCGGTCCCCCGAGTCCGCACGGTTGATGACCACGGCCATCGGCAGGCCCAGGGCGCGAGTCATGTCCACGGCCAGTTTCAGGTCGTTCAGCCCGAACGGCGTGGGTTCCGTCACGAGCAGCACGAAATCCGCACCGCGCACGGCTTCGATCACCGGGCACGATGTACCGGGCGGCGCATCGATGAGAATCAGGTCGGCCTGCGGGGCCGCCGCCTTCACCTGCCGGATCAAAGGCGGGCTCATCGCCTCACCCACGTTCAACAGCCCGCTCGTGAACCGGATCTGTTCCGCGTGCCCGGTGCGCAGCGTGCCGATCTCGCGCGGGACCTCCCGGATGGCACCGGCCGGACAGACCAGCCTGCAGCCGCCGCAGCCGTGACACAACTCGGGAAACACCAGAACGGTGACATCCAGCGGAGCGATCGCGCTGAACTGGCAGATTTCACCGCACTTTCCGCAGTGGGTGCATTTGGCTTCGTCCACCTGCGGGATGGGGCGTGTGATCACCTGGTGGGCCCGCCACTCGGGCGCCAGAAACAGATGGCCGTTCGGCTCTTCCACGTCGCAATCCACGTACGACACGGATCGCCCGCACGCGGCGGCCACCCAGGCCAGGTTCGTGGCCACGGTGGTCTTGCCCGTTCCGCCCTTGCCGCTGGCAACGGCCACTTTCATGACGATTCACCCCGTACGGTATTTGCCGCCGGTGCATCGGCATGACGAACAAAGAGCAAGGGGAACACGATGTCGCTGGTGCAACAGGGAACCCAGACGGCCAGGAAGAGAAAAGCACCGGCGAGCAGGATCGTGCCCCAGCCAACCGGGCCTCCCGCCGCCATCGTCATATGAAACAACGACGCCCAGGTACTCAAGAGCACGTGCGCCGCGTGAGGCACGCGCGTGTGCGGCCAGCGGGTGCCCAGGATGATTCCCGCCAGGGCCAGGGGATTGACCAGCCACCATTTCTCGATGAACCCGAGATGGATGCCGCGGTTCGGCAGATCCAGCAGCCATTCGCCCACGAAAGGCATCAGGGAGTCGCTGAGCGTGGCGATCCCGACGGACCCGACGTATCCGACAAGTAGTCGCGAGCCCAGCAAATGCGGCCCGTGGCGCTCGTACATGGCCGTTGTCACCAGGGCGCTGAGCACGACGTGCAGCGGGTGGAGGGTCCAGAACAGCGCGCCGGACGCGGACCGGGGAACCTCGGCGTAGACGATGATCGCCATGATGACCAGACCGGTCAGCGTTCCCAGCGCCGTAAAGGGCGCGTGTGCCCTGAGTTCTCTCGGGATGGTCTTCAGCATCAAGCGGGTTTCTTTCTCCGATCATGGAGAAACAGCGCCTGGTGTTTCTGCACTTCCCCGATCACGGTATGAATGCACTCGCAACGACCCGCGCAACGCAGCTCTCGCAGATGCTCCAGGTCCACCTCGGCCAGCGGACGACCGACGAGATAGTTGCGAAGCGTCGTCTCCAGATCTCGGCAGGCCGGTGTATCCACAATCTCGAACTCCACGAATCGAAGAACGCCGCTCGTGTCGTTGAGGCGAAACCGAAGGCGGTCGCGACATCCATCGGGCGGCACGTCCATGGAGGCCCTCACATTCCAACGCTCTCCAGGCGGATGGCGCCGGCCGGGCACAATCCGACGCACACGCCGCAGCCGGTGCATCGGGTGCGGTCCACATCGACCTGTCCGATCATCCGGATGGCGCCCTGGGGACACGCCTCTTCGCAGACGCCGCAGCGCTGACAGGCGCTGTGGTCAACCACCGCCACGCTGCGGACCGCGGTGGGCGCCACCGCCTCCAGGCGAGCCCGGATTGCATCGAGCCGGCCCTGGAGTTGCTCTGCCTCCTGCCGAAGCGCAACGTGTTCCGGAGATTGCGGCGCGGCGGGCGGGGGCGGACCCTCGGGCGTACCCGCGGTGGCCGTCCCGGAAGCACGGTTCGGCTTCATGCCGGGGTTCCGGGCGTAGCGCCCACCGAGACCCTGCCCTCTGCCTTGCCCCCGCCCATCGCGCGGGCCGCGACCTCGGCCATGACATCCGCGTCCGGCCAAGTCAGGACTCCTTTACCTGGGCAGACTCGATTTCGGCAAGACGTCGGCGGATGTCCTCGAGCGTCTTCTCCATCTGTTCGGCTTGCACGCGCAGGGCGCGGGCTTCGGCGTCCGGCGGCGCGTCCGCAACGAACGGCATGCCGGTGCGTGCCCAGAACGGGAG
>CAZBFW010000670.1:0-2883 GCA_964491135.1 uncultured Phycisphaeraceae bacterium
TGGATCTTCGCCTCTCGCCAGTCGAGCACGTACAGTTGCGCTCCGTGCCACGCCAGGCCGGCGGGGTAGCGACAAGGCACGGAGAACGTCTCGGCGGCGTCGCCGGGAGCGGCGGCGGCTGCAACGCTGCGGAGCAAGGTGCACGTGATGAGGGTGAACAGAAGTGATGACGTTTTCATGGATGACTCCGAGCATGAGAGGACAATCCCGGCTCGTCCGAGGTGATTTCCAGCGGCACGGCCGGCATGGCTGATGAGTGTATGCCGTTGGCGGAGATCTGTGAAGCCGTGTGCATCCGCGGCAAACGCAGCGTTCCCGATCGCACGGAGGGGAGAGTTCTGCCTTCTTCGTTGGGGTCGCGGGAATAGATGCCCGCGGGAGGGGGACCGAGATCGTCCCGGCGCGCCGGGATCGGTCCAGCGGATGGAACGTGAATTCGCTCGTTGTGGTATACTTCCCCCATGCGACGACGCTCCCGGACAAGGCGGGTTCTGAAGTGGGTGGGACTGGCGGGATGTGCCGTACTCACAGCGGTGTGGATGCCGAGCGGACGTGCGCTTCGCTACATCGAACGGCACTGGGGTGGCTCAAACTTCCCCCAGGAGGCGTATAGCGGTTGGTGGATTGGCGGAGGAGGGGCCGGCTATATTGACTACCTGAGCTACAAGCCATCAGTCGGGCTGTCGTTGGGACGTCCATTGGCGAGCGGACTGGACATAGGTTGGAGCGAGGACATCTTCGACGTTCGATGCTGGTACTACCCGGCCTGGATTCCCCTGGTGCTCGTCGCCATCCCCACCGCCATCCTCTGGCATCGCGACCGCCGCCCGCCGAAGGGGCATTGCCAGGCGTGCGGCCACCACGTACGCTGCGACGACTCCGGTGTTCGTTTGGAGTGTCGGGAGGCGAAGTGACGTATCAACCTCCATCTCGCTGGCGGACCACGCTCAAGTGGATAAGCACCGCAATGGGATCGCTGCTCCTGGCCACCTGGGTCGTCAGCCTTGCCCAGCCGCTCGATATCCACTGGCCGGGCGACGCATTCGCACTTGGCTCCGGATGTGTGGGATACCCTGAGCGAGAGACGTCGGATCCCGAGGTGATGACCGTGAAGGTCCATCAGGTCGTATGGGTACCGAAGCACTTTCCCATGCCACCGGTCGCTTTCATCCCCCTGTGGATACCTCTGCTAGTCGTGTCCATTCCGATATGCACCCTCTGGTACCGCGACCGCCGAGCGCCGCAGGGGCGTTGCCGGAAGTGCGGGTACGACCTCACCGGCAACGTGAGCGGCGTTTGCCCGGAGTGTGGGATGCCAAGCGTCACAGACGGTCACGCGTCGTAACCATCGCCTGAATGAACAAACCTGGGATTCTCTGAGCGTGCGGCTATTGAGGGTAGCAGCGTCCTCGGAATGGCCGGCAGCGTGCAGCACCACGCCGGCGGGCGCGTTCCTCCGCCCCTTCAGGGCGGGCCGGTCTTTGGGGGGCGCGCTGACCCACGGGTTCCGCTGCGCATGGCTGCGCCGCGCTGCGCTTCACCCGTGGCTATATTCAACCGCCCCCGCCTGGCGGCGGGCGGAGTACAGACGCCGGCTGGTCTGCCTGTTCCATCGCTTCGGCCAACAACGAGAAGTCGCCCGACGGGCGGCCCGATCCGGTCCGCCGAGTGGGGCTTATCGACGGCGCGAGCCGGCGCCGACAGAAGCCGACGGCTCGCAACACACTGTCATTTCTGTGGTTGCGAGCCGTTCTTCATACGCACCGGAGAGGGGGGGATTCGAACCCCCGGTACGGCAAGCCGTACACTGGTTTTCGAAACCAGCTCCTTCAGCCACTCGGACACCTCTCCACGTGGCCGGTAGACTATACGTGTACCAGAACCCCCAAAATCTGTAAAACCCCAGCCGCGTGCCACCCTCCGACCCCCTGAGCCACGGCCAGACCCGCCTACGGCTCGTGGGGGAAGCGGGCGTCGATCTCTGCACCGGCCAGTTCCACCAGAAAATCCGCTATCCGTGTGCATACCAGGTCCAGATACGCCCGGCCCTTGTCCGCGGTCGCCCGCGACGGGTCGCCCACGCCGCAATGATCGCCGGCCTTCGAAAAATCCCGGCTCGTCCGCACCCAGCCCCTGCGAAGGGCCTCGAACCGAAACGGCCGCGTCTGGCCGCCGCCCGCCACGTCCGGCTCCACGAGATCCGGGTACAACGCCAACCCCACCGACGTCTCGAACTCACCGGCGTGATTGTCCGGCGCGTCAAAGATCTCCGCGTACTTGTCGTGCCCGACCTTCCACCAGTCGCACAGGAACACGTGCACGTCCAGGTCGGACTGAACCTGCCGGATCAACGGCGAGAACTCGTTGCCCCCATGTCCGTTAAGGATAACCACCTTCCGAATCCCGTGGTGCCGCAGCGAGACCAGAATGTCCCGCACCACGGCGTCCAGGTTCGCCTGCGACACGTGGATCGTCAGCGGATACGCCATCAGGTTGCAGTCCACGCCGTACGGCAGCGTCGGCAGGCACACCACCGACTCGCACCGCGGCCAGGCCAGCTCGGACGCCCGCCGGGCGACCCACGTCGTGTGGCGTACGTCGCTGCCCTCCGGCAGATGCAGATTGTGGGCTTCCGTCGATCCGACGGGCAGCACCGCGACCTGATACCGCCGGTTTCGGATCCGATGCAGATTCGTCGCACTCAAGTCCCATTCGTCGATCATGCCTGCTCCTCCGTGGCCGCATCATAAGTCGGGAATGCCCGGATTCCCAAGGCGCCGGGCCCGATCCAGTTGATCCCGCCGGGACGATATGCTAATACACTCCGCATAGGGTCGGTCCGACCGGCCACCTGGGCCGCTCATCCAGCGAAGCGGCAGGGAA
>CAZBFW010000671.1:0-2882 GCA_964491135.1 uncultured Phycisphaeraceae bacterium
GCCAGGGCCTCAACGGCCTCGACCCGGTCCACCGACGCCTTCACCAGGTAGTTGGAGTCCATGTTGACCACGATCATGACCGCCTGCCCGTTGCCGCTGAGCAATCGCGACTGAAGATGCGGATGCGTGGCCGGAGCCAAAACACGCCACCGGCCGCCGGCCTCCGCCAGCAATCGCGCCGTCACCGCCAGCACGAAATCGTGGTCCGATGCTCTCAGACCCTCCGCGCGCTCGAATATCAGGACCGTCCGGGTTCGGGCGACGACCTGGGGAAAGGCCTGGCGAGCCGCCTCCAGGGCCTGGTTGTACGGCTGGTGGTCGGGCAGCAACGAGGGTGGCTCTGCAGAGGCCACCGCCTCCGGCGAGGGGGCGTACACGGTGAGCAGACCCACCACCCCGACCCATCCCAGCAGGACGACCCACGGGTGACGCGCAACCCAACGTCCCAGATGCAGGAACATGGGCAGCGTTTCTAGCGGCCGGGCCCCCCCCGGTCAAACGGAGTGTCCCGGGCCGGCCCTGGGAAAGCCCCGACAGACAGACCCCAGACGTTCCGCGGCCGCGACCCGCCGGAAGTCCTTTTTGCACAGCGGCTTGAAACGAGAGTGGCCGGCGGGCCGTTTGGGGGCCTACAGTTGTAGGAGGGGACCGGAGTGCGTCACTTCGTGCGGCCTGGTTCGCGGGGGTTCTGGAGACACATGGGACTGGTCGTCACGATCGTCAACGGGCCCCGCCGGTCGGGCAAGAGCACGATCATCCGTGAGATGGTCGCCACGGTCTATCGCACCCCCCCGCACTACCTGCGTCTGACCCGCAATGACGGCGACAAGCTCCGCCCGGCTCCCTGCGCGGGCGGAACCCCCTCCGACTGTGGGGTCGCCAGCGCAGGCTGGGTGGAATACGACCCGGGGCGGGTATTTGAGGTGCTGCCGGAGGCGCTGGCGGGCGTGGCCCGTCGTGATCCGAACGCCCACGTCGTGATTGAGGCGGACGCGGACCCGAGCCTGCGACAGGCATACACCTACCACGCCCGGCTGTTCGTCATGCGAGCCCCCGCGAGCGAACATGAGGTCTTTCGATCGTGCGCCGAGGCCGCCAGCCGGCTGCAGGCCGCCCTGAATGACACCTCAACCTTTGCAGCAGAGGTATTCGGATTGTGTGGTGAACTCGCCGGCTCGGATGACGACTCGCACCAGGATCTTCCCGGGTTTACGCCGCTTCAGATGCAATCGTTCCTCCAGTCGCCGCTGGGTTGCCAACTGGCCCTGCGAAGCCGGTTGCAGCCCGCCTACCACGCGATTCTGGACAGCCATGTGATTGTCATGAACACCGCAGTGGGCGGGGCCGGCCCCGAGGTGGACTCCATCCGGCGCCAGCTGGATTCGCTGGTCACCCACATTCAGAGGGATTCGTCTCGCCGCGGCCGGCTGTTCTGCTGCGATTTCATGGATCCGCAGGATCCGGTGCGTAACGACCTGTTTGACGCCCTGCGGGCGGCATGTTCGTGCTGATCGGGCAGCGTCATTCCTTGCTCGAAATGGTCCAGCGCCATTCCTTGACGCCGAAACACTCCGTTGCATATTCGATGATCCGGCGAAAAGCGTCGCTCGCCTGGGCGCGTGCGATCATCTGGGCTTTTGTGAGCGGAAACGGCTGCCCTTCGCCACTGAGAGCGATGCGCAGCCAGCCCGCAAACTCCGGCGGCTCGTGCAGATAGGTGGCCAGATTGGGCCCCACCTCGAAGTTCAACTCCGAGATCTCCAGATACGCCTCGTTCCCGCAGAAAGACAGCGTGCTGAGGATCTCGCGGCTGGGCTGCAGACCCACGATCTCCAGCTCCGCAAACGGCACACGCTCCGCCGCCAGCAGTTGCTGGCAGATCTTGTACACCGGCCCCTCGGCCGAGAAGAACGGGCCGATGTGCGTGTCACTCATCTCCGTCCAGCTTGGCGGTTCGTACACGCCGGAGGCATCGCAATCGATCTGCTCGGCACGCCGTGCCTGGGTCATCAGCTTCTTGAGGAGAACCTCCATGTCCGGCTTGGACGCCTGCCGGCGTGCCTCACCGTTGATGTCCAGAATGCCATAGCACGCCAATTCGTGCTCGGCGTCGCCGGACGAACCGCCCGCGACGGTCGCGATGAATCGCCTGACCTTCTCGGGATACACGTCAACCCAGGTCGGGCTGCAGACGATGATGTCCGTCCAAAACGACACGATCCCGGCTCCTCGAACCGCGCCTCAGAACCGCATTATACGCCCCCGGTACGCCATTGCGATGCCGCCGCCGTTCCACGTCAGCCGCCGCGACGGGCGGGCACGCGATATCGCTTCCCTGCGTTCTTGCGGCTGGGTTTTGCCGAGGGATCGCGCGGCTTCGCTGTTTTCGCCAATCTGCCCATCTTCGCATCGCCACCCGCCCGCGTGGTGATCGGACGGCGGGTGGCAGGCACTGGGATGGTCTGCTGGCCGGACAGGAACGCGCCCGTGACGGATTCCGGGCATCGGATGATCGCCCCGACATCGCCCTGCGCGACGACTTCGCCGCCGCGAACGCCGGGCCCCGGCCCGAAATCCACGATTGCATCCGCGCAGCGCATGGTTTCCTCGTCGTGCTCCACCACGATGACGGTGTTGCCCATGTCGCGAAGCCGTTCAAGCGAATCGAGCAGCCGCCGGTTATCCCGTGCGTGCAGGCCCACGCTGGGCTCGTCCAGCACGTAGAGCACGCCGACCAGGCCGGAACCGATCTGTCCGGCCAGCCGGATGCGCTGTGACTCGCCCCCGGAGAGGGTGGGTGCGGTACGATCGAGGGCCAGGTACCCCAGGCCGACGTTCTGAAGAAACGCCAGCCGGCCGTGGACCTCCTTCACACCCTCCTC
>CAZBFW010000672.1:0-2881 GCA_964491135.1 uncultured Phycisphaeraceae bacterium
GAAAACGCAAAAACGCAAAAACGCAAAAACGAAGGGCGCCGGCAGTGGCCGGCGACGACTGCTTGAGGGTACGGGCGGGAGCATTACATGCCCGAGGCTGAAGCCTACGGGCATGGCACCCGGTACCCGGCGGGCAGGGCCCGTGAACGGGGCTGGGGAATGGGATGGCTGGGACGGGAGAAACGCAAAAACGCAGAAAGAGGCACGGCGCGGGTTGGGCGGGGCGTGGCGGTTGTCGGCGGGGGCTGATATGCTCCGCCGGTTGAGACGGTCCAACAGGAGGTGCCGATTCATGAAGACCGCAGGCGCATTCGTGCTGACGATTCTGATGGGCCTGGCGTGCGGGCTGGCTGCCGGGGGCGAAAAGCTCCAAATGCCGGGGATGCACACAGCAAGACCGGCTGGAAAGCCGGTCCCACAAGCACTAGAGAACTGGAAACTGGAGACCGCAAAGGAACCGGCTGGATCCCGGCGCGCCGGGACGGTCCCACATGGGGACGAGACGCCGCAAGCCCCGGGGGTGTACATCATCCCGCGGCCGGTTCACCTGGAAGCTCGGCCGGGGTCGTTCACGCTGACCCAGGAGATGCCCATCGCGGTCGAGAAGGGGCTGGCCGAGGGGCTGCGCGTGGGCCGGTACCTGGCGGACGCGATTGGCCGGAGCACGGGGCTGGAGTGGAGAGTCATCGAACTGGACTCGGGCGACCCTGTGCCGGCCGGCGTTCTGCTGACCACCCAGGCGGCCCGGCCGGAGTTGGGGGACGAGGGGTACGTGCTGGAGGCTACCCCGGCCGGCATCGTGCTGCGTGCGACGGGCGCGAAAGGGCTGTTCCGGGGTGTGCAGACGGTGCTTCAACTGCTGCCGCCGGCCGTGCTGGCCCAATCGAAGGCAGATGGGGCGGCGCCGCCGTGGACCGTTCCGTGCGTGCGGATCGAGGACAAGCCGCGGTTCGGATGGCGCGGGCTGATGGTGGACACCAGCCGGCACTTCTTCACCAAGCAGGAGCTGCTCGACTTCATCGACGTGATGGCCCTGCACAAGATGAGCACGTTGCACTGGCACATCAACGACGACCAGGGCTGGCGGCTGGAGATTCGGAAGTATCCGAAGCTTACGGAGATCGGCGCCTGGCGCGACGGCATCGGCTTTGACCTGGACCCCAAGAGCAGCACGGCCTATGACGAAAAGGGGCGGTACGGCGGGTTCTTCACCCAGGCGGACGTGAAGGAGATCGTGCAATACGCGGCCGACCGGTTCATCACGGTGGTGCCGGAGATCGAGATGCCCGGGCACTGCGTGGCGTCCTTGCAGGCGTACCCGGAACTGGCCTGTGACGACCCGCCGAGCACGGCGGAAGGCCAGGGGGAGCGGCCGCCCAAGGTGGCGTACTGTCCCGGCAAGGAAAGCACGTTCGAGATTCTCCAGGACATTCTGGACGAAGTGATCCCGCTGTTCCCTGGTGAAATCGTGCATATCGGCGGCGACGAGTGCAACAAGGACGCCTGGCGAGTCTGCCCGCACTGCCAGGCGCGGATGAAGGCCGAGGACCTCAAGAACGAGGAGGAGCTGCAGAGCTACTTCATTCGCCGCATCGAGAAGCACCTCAACGCCAAGGGCAAGCGGCTGATGGGCTGGAGCGAGATCCGGCAGGGCGGCATCGCGCCGAACGCGATGCTGATGGATTGGATCGGCGGCGGCCTGGAATCCGCCCGATCCGGCCATGACGTGGTGATGTCGCCGACCACGCACTGCTACCTGGACTATCACCAGGCGCTGCACGGCGAGTTCCGGCTGGTCGGACCGTACCTGCCGCTGCACAAGGTGTACACGTTTGAGCCGATCCCGGCCGGGCTGGAGCCCCAGTTCACGAAGCACATTCTCGGCGTGCAGGGGAACCTCTGGGCGGAGAGCATCGCGAACTATCCGCGGCTGCAATACCAGGCATACCCTCGGGCGTGCGCCATCGCCGAAATCGGCTGGAGTCCGGCGGAAGGGCGGGATTGGATGGACTTCCAATCACGCCTGCAGGCCCACGCCGCTCGGCTTACTGCCCGCGGAGTGAACTACCGCCCGCTGGACACGGTGATACCCGTCGGCGCCTGGAAGCCGGAGCAGATGTCCGAGCAGTTCAAGGTTTTGGAGTGGGACGTCACGCCGTTCGTCCGGGAGGCACGCAAGCACGCCTTCGAGTTCATGTTCGAGGGCGGCGCCTGCCGGCTGGACATCGAGTGGGCGGCCCTGTTTGAGAACGACAAGGAGATCAGCCGAGACGCGCATCCGGGAACGGCTACCCAGGGGCCCAGAGACATCGAGTACGTGTTGACGCTGGAGAAGCACGACCCCGATGCCAAGTACATTTTGCGGGCCAGCGTGCGCAGCGACGGCGGCACGGACTCCCGCGGGACCGTCTGGATGCGATAGCGGATCTGATCTCTCCCCTTGAGTGCCCGGCTTCCTCCTTGTGAGACCGGCTGCCTTCTGTGGGACCGGCTTTCCAGCCGGTCAGGGGCATGGACGCCGGGTCACGCGCTTACTTGTGTCCTTGCGGGCAGCGATCTTCGACCAGTTCGCGTCCGCAGCGACCGCAGATTCCGCGGTCGCGGAGCGCCTGTCGTAGCGATCGTCGGGCTGCCCGATTCAGCGACCAGGGCACGGCGAGCGCGAAGAAGACCAGCACGGCCCCATAGGCGGGCCAGTAGGACGGGGACGGTCTCTGGGCCCAATGTGAGGTGAAGAGGATCAGGCCCAGCATCGCCAGCGCGAGAGCGACCCAGAATGCCTTTGATTTCTGGCTGCTGCGGTATGCTTCCTTCCACGCGTCGTACCGGGACCTGGCGTCCGGGTAGAACGCCAGCTCCGGCGTCCATCGGAAGGATTTCG
>CAZBFW010000673.1:0-2880 GCA_964491135.1 uncultured Phycisphaeraceae bacterium
CGGCGTGGCGGCCATGCTCTGCTGCCTGGAGACACTGGCTCGCACGCGGGCCAGGACGGAGGCGTACTTCCTGTTCACCCGCGCGGAGGAGGTCGGCTTCGTCGGGGCCATGGCGGCCTGCCGCGCGCGCACGATTCCCGGTCGGTGCGTCGTGGTGGCCATCGAGACCAGCGCGGAACGCGCCAACGCCCGGATCGGCGACGGCCCGATCCTGCGCGTGGGCGACAAGGCCACGACCTATTACTCTCCCGCGACCAGCTACTGCCAGGTGGTCGCCGAAGACCTGCACAAGGCCGACAAGTCCTTCCGGTGCCAGCGCAAGCTCATGGACGGGGGTACCTGCGAATCCACCGCCTACTGCCAGCTCGGTTATGAGGCCACCGGCATCTGCGTGGCACTGGGCAACTACCACAACATGAACGCCCGCACCGGCCGCATCGGGCCCGAGTACATCAGCGTGTCCGATTTCGCCAATCTCGTGAAGTGGTTCGTCGCGCTGACCACGACCCGACAGCCCTACACCGGCGCCGACGCCGCGTTGCAGGGCCGTCTGAAGAGGATCGAGAAAGAGTACGCCGCCCTCCTGCGCCGCACGCGACCGGCTCCGACACGTTGACCGTATGCGTCTGCCTTACCCGGTTTTCAGCAGCGCGGTCACCAGGACCGGCCGGACCCCCGTCTCAGACCTGCCGCCGGAAACTCGCTAGTCCACCCACCAGCGATCTTTCTCTTGGCGAATCCGATCCTCCAGCCAGGTCCGTTGGTTGCCGCCGTGTCTCCTGGTGCGGATCGCGGGAGAACGGGACCCTCCACCGGCGGGAGCATTAAGGTCCAGCGTCACCATCAGGATATCCAGGCCGTCCACCTGGGTTTTCACCGCCTTGGGAACGGCCGAGCTGCCGCCCTTCTCAGAGGATGTGCTGAGCACCTCCCGGCCTCCGGCATCCCAGACGCCACAGCCTCCCGCGCGAGAGCTGGCCACAATGTTGATGCAGTTGTCCAGCGAGCGCGCGTGCATCAGTGCCCGATCGTAATTCAGGCTCGGAAACAGCAGGATATCCGCGCCGCGCAGGGCGACCAGTTCGGCCACGTCCGTGAACCAACTGTCGGAACAGGTCATGAAACCCACCTTGCCGAAATCCGTCTGGAAGACCGGGGCATCGTCGCCCGGCGTCACGCCGCCCGGGTAGAGCTCCGGACCGTACAGGTGAATCTTGTCGTAGCGGCCGACCAGTTTTCCTTTGCGGTCAAACAGCAGGGCCGCATTGAAGAGACGATCCGAATCCTTGTCATACAGGCCGATCGTTCCCGCGACGTACATCCCGTACTCGGCGGCTTTCTCGGACATCAACGTCGCGGACGGGCCGGAGAGCGGTTCCTGAACATCCTCGCCGTGGAAGTACTCAGGCAGCAGCGCCAGGTCGACCTTCGCCTGTCCCATGACGTCCAGGGCCTTGCGAAACGCCGGCAGTCCGTATTTCTCCAGGGTGTCCGGCCCACCCGTGCAGGCGATCCTCGCCAGACGTGATGGGACCGCCTCGGTCTCAACGAGGGAAACGTTCTCAATCCACACCTCGCCCTGGGCGCACAGGCGGTAGAGGATGCGCACGTCCGCGGTCACGGGCCCTTCACCCGCAAAGCAAACTCTGGCTTCGCCTTCCACCCAACCGTCTTTGAGGCGATGGAACTCGATGATCTGCCGGGAACTTCCGTTCGCCGCCACCTCAAACAGGAGGTGCAGAATGGGATTCACGCACTCGTTCTTCTTGAACCGGACCCGGAACCAGTATGTCTTGCCGGCGGTGATACCGGCCCGGGTCGACACGCCCCCGACGCAGCCGGGATTGCCGCCGCCCGCCATGTACAGGTAACGCCGGCCGTCTTCGTCCACGGCCCGGATCTGCGGGGACAAAGAAGGTCTTGGCGTCTTGACGACCCAATCCGTCGGCAGACCATCGACGACGGGGCCTTCAAAGGAGCCGTGGTCGATCAGGTTCTCCCCGTTGGCGACGGCGAAAACCGCCGTCGTCGACGCAACGAAGATCAGGGCGACAGACGGCCATTTCGCAAAGCAATGCCTTACGCCGATCATCGAACTCACCTCCATCGCACGCCCGCCTGGCGTACTCTCTGTCTGTCAATGGCCGCCATCGACCAAGGATTACGGTAGTTCACACACAAACATGGGGTTGCCCTTTCGCGTCGAGTGATGCGCCGCGTGACCTCCCTGCTTCAACCGTCCGGCGCAACAGAATGGCGCAATGATTTCGCTTCCCGACACTCAGCCGCCCCTATAGGGCTAAGATACCCTTATATCACGCAAGATCCCGGCGATAAATCGCCGGGCTTTATTCATGATCCAGACCGTTTTGAAGTTGAATTGCGCCCGGCCTTTCAAGGCCGGCAACGAGCATCCCCTCTCCATACCACAGTCCCGTGAGGACGCCTGAAGGTCACGACGCGTACGGGAATAAGGGTGATCTTTGTGGTCTCGCAGCGGGTGGGTCAATCAGGGTCTGACGCCCCGACGGGCGTCAGTTGATTGCGGATCGTTTCGATGAGAGTTTTCCGGTCGATGGGCTTGATGGCGTAGTCGTCGCAGCCGGCGCGAATGCAGCGATCCCGGTCGCCCGCCATGGCATGCGCGGTCAGCGCGATGATAGGCCCCGCATAACCGCGCCGGCGCAGATGGCCGGTGGCTTCGTACCCGTCCATGACCGGCATCTGCATGTCCATCAGAATGACGCTGAAGGGCTCGCCGGCGTCGCGTGCCGCCGTTGCGGCCACCACGGCCCGCCGGCCCTACTCCACCAGGGGCACCAGCGCGCCCGCCCGCAGCAGAACGTGGCAGAGCAGCCGCGGGTTATCCGGGGCGTCGTC
>CAZBFW010000674.1:0-2878 GCA_964491135.1 uncultured Phycisphaeraceae bacterium
TGCCGCGACGAGAAGCACCCGGGCCGGCCGACGAGGCGCACGCGGCCCCGCCCGCTCCAGCCGGTTAGGGCGACTCGTTCCTCCTTACCGAAGGCAATGAACGTGCCGGGGAAGTCAGCGTCAGCACGCTTCACGCGCTTGGCTGCGCGGTGGACGCCGTGGGCGACGGCCCGGCCGCCTTTGACGCCCGGACGACCACGTCCGACGCGTACCGACTCTTTGCGTATGACCTCGATCTGCCGTGAGCGAACGTGCTTGACTGCCTGCAGGCGCTTCGGGACCGGGACGTCCATTCCCCGGCGATCCACATCGCGGGCACGACGGACCCGGATGCATCATTCGTAGAGGCCCTCCGGGCCCGCCTGAGAATTGCGGCAAGCGTTTATCGGACGCGGCTCGCATCGTCGCCATGAGACTCAACTCGAAAGCTCCGGGCACCGATTCAAGAGTCACGGGGTTGACGTAACACTTGACTCGCCCCGTCGTGAACCGGTCCGTTACGATCGGCACTTCACGTGGAACGCAGAGTTGCGGCGAGGACCGGCATGGGGTCGGCATATCGTGCCCTCCCGCAGAGATTCCAACAACGGCACCCAGTTGGGAGGACGGCACCGCATGTTCAAGCAAATGAAGCTCTCATCCAAGATGGCCATGGGATTCGGCGCGCTGGTCGTTGTGACCGCGATTCTCGGGCTCGTCACCTGGCGGGGCCTGGGACAGGTCAAAGAGAGTACGACGGTCAGCGAAGAGGCCAACGCGGCGCTCAACTCCATGACGGACTGCGGGAACCTGCGCCGCGATTTCATGATCCAGGGCTTCGAGAAGGCCACCGGCCAGGACAAGAACGCGGCGGAGAAGTGGCAAGACACATACAACACGTTCGTCTCGCAGCTCAAGGCCCTGGAAGGTCGTGCCGGCCTGCAGGCGACCGACCGCACGCTGGTCCGAAAGATGATCGACGCGACGGGGCCGTACCGCGCCGACTTTGACGGCCTCGTCAATGCCCGACAGATGAAGGATGACGCGTTCGCCGCCTGGAGCAAGGTGGGCGGTCAGGTCACCTCGGAGGTCCAGAACCTGATCCAGACCGTGATTTCCCCCGCCCTGGAACAGGCCCGAAACACCCAGGACCTGGAGGAGATCGTTCGCTGGTCCACGTTCGCGGATGGGCTGCATCGCGAAGTCATCGAGCACTTCCTCCTGCTGCGGGTCATGGCCGTCTACCTTGTCGCGACGAACCAGGACAAGCAATGGGAAGCGTACAGCGCCCAACTCGATGTCCTGAAGGGGGGCCTGGCCTCCTGGACGCAGTCGGTGCAGGGTGAGACCGAGCTGACGGCCGTTGCCAACCGACTGCAGGAGAGTTTCGCGGAGTACGAGAAGGCCGGCAGGCAATTCTACCAGGGCATCCTGGACTCGCGAACCGCCACGGACCAGATGGCCGGCAGCGCCAAGATCATCGTCGATACGATGAACCAGCTAAACGACTCGCTCACGCGCGAGCGAAACGCAATTGTCGCCCGTACGAACATCATCGGCATGGCCATGACGCTGGGCGCCATCGTGCTGGGTGTGGTGCTGGCCGTCACGATCACGCGCAGCATCGTCAAGCCGATCAACCGGATCATCGCAGGCCTCAACGAGGGGGCGTCCCAGGTCAACGAGGCCGCGCGCCAGGTCTCCGCGTCGTCCCAGCAACTGGCCGCCGGAGCCTCGGAACAAGCGTCCTCCCTGGAGGAAACCTCCAGTGCTCTTGAGGAGATGGCCGCCATGACCCGCACCAACGCGGAAAACGCACGGCAGGCGAACGGCCTGAGCGATCAGGCCGCCAAGGCGGCCAAGGACGGCGACCAGACCATGGCCACGCTCAACCAGGTCATGCAGGGGATCAATGAGTCGTCCGACAAGGTCAGCAAGATCATCAAGGTCATCGAGGAGATCAGCTTCCAGACCAACCTGCTCGCCCTGAACGCTGCGGTGGAGGCCGCCCGGGCCGGCGAGCACGGCAAGGGTTTTGCGGTCGTGGCTGACGAGGTCCGGAACCTGGCGCAGCGTGCGGCGGACGCCGCAAGAGAGACGACCGCCCTCATCGAGGAGTCGGTGAACCGCTCGCGGGAAGGGACCCAGGTCGCCGACGACGTGACCAAAGCCCTCGGCGGAATCGTGGCCGACGTGACCAAGGTGTCCGAGCTGATCAGCAACATCACGCAGGCCAGCCAGGAACAGGCCCAGGGCGTGGATCAGGTCAACACCGCGGTCTCCCAGATGGACCAGGTGACCCAGCAGAACGCTGCCAGTGCAGAGGAATCCGCCTCTGCGTCAGAGGAGCTGTCCGCACAGGCCCAGTCGGTCAAGGGCATTGTGGATCAGCTCGTCGGCGTGATCCATGGGCGATCACATGTCCGGTTCGACGAGGAGATCCAGGGCAAGGCGAAACCGTCGGCGAAAGCAACCCCGCAGGTGCGCAAGCGCCTGACCGCCGCCCCGACCCCCAAGACGCCGGCGAAAGCACCCAAGGAGCCGTCTGTTCCGGCAGCTGTGACCGAAGCCGAAGAGCAGGCGTTCCTCTCGCTCGCGAACGACAAGGACCTCCAGGATTTCTGATCCCAGGAATAGGCCGCGCAAGCGGGCGGGTGGCCGGACGGTCGCCCGCCCGCTTCGCTTTTACCCGCGGGCCGCCGTCATGGCATGCGCTCCTCTCGCTTCCGGCCGTCGCCCGGGTAGAATCCAGCGCGGTGGTCGATCCTGAGTCTCCGCATCGGGCCGCTGCGGGCGAATCAAGATCGGAACATCCAGGGAGACCCGTGTGGACGGCCCGGCAACCATCGTAAGATCGGAAGAGCGTCGTGTAGGGAAAGAGTGTAGGATAGGGTGGTGT
>CAZBFW010000675.1:0-2861 GCA_964491135.1 uncultured Phycisphaeraceae bacterium
AAGGAGCATGGATCATGAGGAAGGGTCTGTTTGTTTTCGGGCTGGTGTTGGTGTTTGCGGTCGCGGTGTCGGCGGTGCAGGCCGGCCCGGGCTGCGGAGCGAAGGCTGCGTGTGGGGCGAAGAAGGCCGGCTGCGAAGACGCAGGCAAGGCCGTATTGGCCAAGCTGGTCAAGAACCTGCCGAGTCTGACGTACCGGGTCGGCGAGTTTACTACGCACTGCGGTGTGCAGGCGGAGCAGAAAGCGAAGGAGACGGGTAGCCCGATCGTGTACGTGGTCGGCGAGGAAACGTTCGAGACCGAGGAGGCCGCGTCGGCCCGCGTGGCGGAGCGGTTGGAGACCGAGGTGGCCAAGCTGGCGAGCGTTCGCTACGTGGCCGGGGAAAACTGCTTTGCCTGCCCCGACGAGGCATCCAAGGCGGCCAATGGCGAACCGCTGAAGTACACGGTGGCCGGCTACACGTTCGAGACGCAGGAGCAGGCGGACAAGGCGGCCGAGGTAGTGTCGGCGGCACTGGCGAAGCTGGCGGAGGGTAAGGAGTCCGGCAAGGCCAGCTGCCCGGCATCGTGCGCCACCAAGAAGGCCGACGGCGGCTGTGCCTCCACGTGCGGCAAGGCCCAGACCGCGTCGGCGGAGGGCAAGACTGGCTGTGCCCCGGACTGCGCGGGCCAGGCGAAGACGGCATCGAGCGAAGGCAAGACCGGCTGCCCGGCGTCGTGTGCCGCCAAGAAGGCCGACGGCGGCTGCGCCTCCACCTGCGGCAAGGCCCAGACCGCGTCCGCGGAAGGCAAGCCGGGCTGCGCGCCGGGCTGTGCCGGCCAGGCCCAGACCGCCTCGGCGAAGGGCGGCTGCGTCGGCTCGGAAGCCTGCAAGGACAAGCCGGTGAAGTGTTGCGCGCCGGAGCGGATCGCGACGGCAATGCAGAAGATCGAGACGATCGTGACGGCGGCGGCGACCGTCGCGTCATAGGCCGCGCGTGCGCATGGCGTCCGCGTGAAGTGGAACAAGGGGGTCGGATCGTCCTGTGACGGTCCGCCCCCTCTTTTTGTCTTACCGCCGCACTGGACTCACCATGACGCGAGTGGGCAGTCTGCCCGGATCAGTCACGGGAGTTCATCCCCGCGGTAACGTGCCTTGCTCCGCGAGACGGCTGGGGCATTCGCCCGATCAGACCTGGAGGTTGACCCCGAACAGGCCGAAGAACGCGGCGAGAATGGCCAGCAGCGGGTATAGCAGACAGGTAATACACATAGACTGTTTCTCCCGGAAAACACCTGTAAACGTCGGCAGTCTACTCGCCGAATCCCCGCCCGGCAACCGTTCTCGCACCGTTTTTCTTCCAACCCCCGTGCTCGGACGGGATATCGAACCGATGCCCGCTGACGGCCGGTGAGTATTTGGCCATCGTCGCCTCGTCGCTCTGTCGCTTGGGTTGCGGGCGCAGCCCGCGCTGCGTTTTTCCGTTTTTGCGTTTTCCTCCCGTCCCAGAGCCTGTCCCGGCCGCGCCGGAATGGCTCCGTGCCTGTTTCTGCTTTTTTGCGTCTCCCCGTCCACCTGGCATGGTCATGCGACGGAGCACTGCTCAAGAAGCAGTGGCACCCAATCCCACGGCGGAAACCGAGACCGGCTGGAAAGCCGGTCCCACAAACAAGAAGCCGGTCCCACAAACAAGACGAGCCTCGCTCGCCCGTTCGGTTATGAAGGGGATGGCAGACTTCCTGCCACTATGGCGCGTCGAACAACTGCGAAGTGTCAGGCACTGGCACCCGGAGATGACCTGCGGCAGGGACGGCGAGCGGTTGAACAGGGAAGCAAGAGGAGACGTGGATACCGGCCAGAACCGGCAGCGGTTCCTGAGCACCTGGAGAGCCGGTCCCCGGGACAACTCCGGCGACCGGCTGGGCCGACCGGCCGGGACCGGCACGCCCGAACGGTCACACGGGCCTGCCGGCGAGAACCCCCTGGTCCATCGGAACGCCACGGGCGGAGCAGGTCTCGCGGCCTGGGTTGCCCGGCCCGGCGGCGCCGCTACACTATCGTTGCTCCCTCGCACGGGGCGCGCGGGACGGTGGTCTCACCCCCCTCCAATACGAAAGAAGTACACCATGAAAGGCGAAGCGAAGAACCCCTTCGGTGCGGAAGGCACGCTGGAGACCCGGGCGGGCAGGGTTTGCATCCATCGACTCGATGCGCTCAAGGCGATGGGCATCGGCGACTCCCACCGGCTGCCGTTCTCGATTCGCGTGCTGCTGGAAAGCGCGCTGCGAAACGTGGACGGGCACGCCGTCACCACGGAACACGTCGAGGCCCTCGCCCGCTGGGAGGCCCGCGACGCCGCCCGCGAGGAGATCCCGTTCAAGCCCGGCCGGGTGGTGCTGCAGGATTTCACCGGCGTGCCGGCCGTCGTGGACCTGGCCGCCATGCGGTCGGCCATGCAGCGCCTCGGCGGCGATCCGCAGAAGATCAATCCGCACGTCCGGTGTGACCTGGTCATCGACCACTCCGTCCAGACGGACGCGTTCGCCTCGCCGGACGCCCTGGCCGTCAACAAGCAGAAGGAGTTCGAACGCAACCGCGAGCGATACCAGTTCCTCAAGTGGGGGCAGAAGGCGTTTGATAACTTCCGCGTGGTACCGCCGGCCACCGGCATCATTCACCAGGTGAACCTGGAATACCTGGCCGGCGTGGTGCTCACGCACGACGGCCCGAGCGGACGCGTCGCGTACCCCGACAGCCTGGTGGGAACCGACAGCCACACCACGATGATCAACGGCCTGGGCGTCGTGGGCTGGGGTGTCGGCGGCATCGAGGCCGAGGCAGATCGGAAGAGCGTCGTGTAGGGAAAGAGTGTAGGATAGGGTG
>CAZBFW010000676.1:0-2854 GCA_964491135.1 uncultured Phycisphaeraceae bacterium
CCGGCGGCGTGACGGGTTCTCATCGTGAGCGGGGCCTCGGGCGAAGGGCAAGAGCGGCACATGGCCGAACGACCGATACGGTGGGCGCGGCGGCTGTTGATCTGGCGGTGGGCGCTGCACTGGCAGATCCTGCTGGGCCTGGCGGTCGGGGCCCTGTGCGGCCTGGCGATTGGTCGACAGGCGGTGGGGCGTGCGTTCGACGCCCAGCCCGACTATCCGCAGGCGCAGCGGGCCTTCGCCGACCGGCTCTCGCGGGAGGGCGTCTCCGACCCGCAACTGGCCGACCTGCGGGCGGCGGCCGTGAGCGACCACGCCACGCCGACCGACCTGTTGCGCCTCCACCAGGCGGAAACCCGCCGGGCCGCGTTCGATGCGCAGCACGGGAAGGACCGCCCGCGGCCACCGGCCGTGCTCGCCGGCCAGTATGTACGCAACACCTGGCATTTCCTGCTGCTCAAACTCATTGGCGACCTGTTCATCCGCGGGCTGATGCTGATCATCGTGCCGCTGGTCACCAGCTCCATTACGCTGGCAATCCTCTCGATCGGCTCGGCCGAACACTTCGGCCGCCTGGGCGTCAAAACACTTCTCTACTACCTGATCACGTCACTGCTGGCGATCCTGGTTGGGCTGGCCCTAGTGAACGCCGTGATGCCCGGGACGGCCGGCGGGGTCGGCATTCTGACCGGACGCGACCTGTCCGTCTTCGCCGAGGCGCAGCAGCAGGTGGAGGCCCGCGCCGGCGACAGCGGCGCCGCGGACTTCCTGAACGTATTCCGCCAGATGGTCCCCCCCAACGTGGTGCAGGCGGCGGCGGACGGGCAGCTTCTCGGGTTGATCGTCGTGAGCCTGCTGGTCGGGTTTGTCCTCTCGCGCATGCACGGGCCGCCGCGCAAGGTGCTCGAGAACTTTCTTCTGGCCGTCCACGACATCTCGCTTACGGTAACGCACATGGTGCTGGCGGTGGCGCCGATCGGGATTCTGGGGCTGCTGGCAACCACGTTGGCCGAACAGTACGCTTCGCTCTACCCCGACGACCGGTTCCGCGATTTCCTGGGTGGGGTCGGTACGTTTGCGGGCACGGCCCTGGCGGCGCTGCTGCTTCACTTCGGGGTGACGCTGCCGCTGATCGTGCTGTTCGCCGGACGCGTGAACCCCCTCCGCCATTACCGCGCCATGGCCCCGGCCCTCATGACGGCGTTTTCGACGGCGTCGAGCGCGGCCACGTTGCCGGTGACCCTGGAGTGCGTCGAGAAACGCGCCGGCGTTTCCCGCAAGACCGCCGGATTCGTTCTGCCGTTGGGCGCCACGGTGAACATGGACGGCACCGCGCTGTATGAGTGCGTGGCGGTCATGTTCATCTGCCAGGCCTTCGGGGTGGAGCTGACGTTCGCTCAGCAATTCATGGTTGTCGTCACCGCCCTGCTGACCAGCATCGGCGTGGCCGGCGTGCCGGCGGCGTCGCTCGTGGCCATCATCATCATTCTTCAGGCGGTCCAGGTGCAGTTGCCGCCCGACGCCCCGGAACTGATCCTGGGCCTGGGGCTGCTGTTCATTTTCGATCGCCCGCTCGACATGTGCCGCACCGCCGTGAACATCTTCGGCGACGCGTGCGGCGCGGTCGTGATCGGTCGGTCGGAGGGCGAAACGGAGATCCTCAAGCCCCCGATGAGCCCGGAAACGGGCGGCGGACAACGCCAACAAACCGCTGCGGCAAAGTGAGATGACCCAGGCTCGTCGCCCTCCCATCCACCACGATCAACCCGCGCGAGCTCTCCCACCCACGCAGGCGAAGACCGGCTGGATCCCGGCGCGCCGGCACGGTCCCACAGACACTGGAGAACTGGAAACTGGAGACTAGAAGGAGGGATGACCGGCTGGAAAGCCGGTCCCACAGAAGAAGCCGGTCCCGCGACCCCTCCGTCCCTCCGTCCCCTCCTCTCTTCGTGCCTCCGTGCCTCCGTGCCTCCGTGCCTTCCTCCCTCATTCATACTGCCCGATCCGGTCCACTTCGGCCAGGACCAGGCGATACGTCTCCAGCGTGACGCCGGGCGGGACGGAATGGTCGGAGTGGTACACGTACCCCTGCTTGGGCATGGCCGCGCCCATCTTGACGCGGACCTCCTCGCGGACCCGGTCCGGATCGTTCGTCGCCAGCACCTTCACGTCAATGTTGCCCACGAACGACAGCCGGTCGCCCCAGCGCGGCGCCAGTTCGCGCAGGTCCATGTGGGCGCTGTTTTCCATCGGGTTGATGGCGGACACGCCGGCCTCGATCAGGTCGTCCAGCACCAGGCGGATGTCGCCGTCGGAATGGTAGATGACCGGCATCCCGCGCTTGGCGAACTCGGCGAACATCCTCTTGTGATAGGGCTGCAGAAACTCGCGGTAGTGCGCGGGGCTCATGAACGGGCCGTTGCGGTACGCCATGTCGCCGTAGACGAACGCGCCGTCGCAAACCATGCCCTCCGCTTCGGCCATGTGGAAGAGCTGGACGGCCACGTCCGTGTACGTGCTGAAAATGTCGTGGATCCAGTCGGGCTCCTCGATCATCGCCATCAGCATGATCTCGTGGCCCAGCACGTCCTTGATCATCTCGAACGGCTCGACCGTGCCGTAGCAGACAAAGCGGTTCGCCGCGCGGGCCCGGTGGTACAGCGGCCAGAACTCGTCCCAACGGATGCGGTCGCGCGTGGGCTGGATCAGGTGGCGGACCTCCTCCCAGCGCTGCGGCGTGGCGATGTCGTAGCGGATGTGCTCCGGCGTGCCCGCCTTGTGCTTCCACCAGCGCAGCTCGGCCCAGTTGCCGTCGCGCTGGAGGACCCAGTCGTCCGTCTCGTCGAGGACCTCGGGC
>CAZBFW010000677.1:0-2852 GCA_964491135.1 uncultured Phycisphaeraceae bacterium
CTTCAGCACGTCCACCACGGCCAGGGCCACGCTGCAGTTGATCGCCTGGTGCTCGCCCAGCAGCGGCACGTGGACGTGCTCGAACCGGCTGTGCGGCGTGGTCAGGCACAGCCGCGTGTGCGGCCCCAGCGCGCGCGAGGCCTCGAACCGGTAGCTGAACTCGATGTCCTCGCCCGTGAACAGCAGCGGCGCCCCGATCTTCTCCGAAGCCGCCGCCAGCGCCTGCCGCGCCTCCGCACGCTGCGGTGCGCTGATCACCGGGACGCCCTGCTTCATGATGCCGGCCTTCTCCTCGGCGATGGCCGCCAGCGTGCTTCCAAGCTGACCCGTATGGTCCATACTGATCGACGTGATGGCACACACCTCCGGCCGGATCACGTTCGTCGAGTCCAGCCGACCGCCCAGGCCGGTCTCGATCACGGCCACGTCCACCTTCTCCGCCGCAAAGTGCAGGAAGGCCATCGCGGTCAGGACCTCGAAGTACGTGAACGTGTCTCCATGCGCCTTCACCCGGCTGATGGCGTCCACCAGCTTCGTGAACTTCGACTCGGAGACCATGTCGCCGTTGATCGCGATTCGCTCGCGCACGGTCAGAATGTGGGGCGAGGTGTACAGCCCCACTTTCAGATTGTTACCCTGAAGCATGGCCGCCACCATCGCGGCCGTGCTGCCCTTGCCCTTTGTCCCAGCCACGTGGACCGTCTTGAACTCGCGCTGCGGGTTGCCCAGCGCGGCCAGAAGCCGGGTCATGCGGGACAGGTTGAAGTTGGTCGAGTTGTATCCGAATCGGCCACTCTGCTCGTAGTTTACCAGCGAGCTGAGGAAATTGAGAGCCGCCTTGTACGTCCGCACCAAGGCTCCGCTCGGCTTTCGGGCCGTCACCCGCCGGGGGGCAGTCTTTGTGACGGAAGCGGGCTTTCGAGCTGGTTTGGACGACGACTTGGGTTTCGTCTTAACAGCGGTTGACCGTGCCATGGGCAGGATTCTAACTCCGATAAGCGGCAGCGTCAATGGAGAAACCGTTACTACTCTTTACCAGGATTGAACTTAGCGTTCGGGGGTAGGTTCTCACCTCTGTGAGATCCAACCGGGGAAGCCGCTATAAACCCCGGGTGACTCGCGACTTACGTCAGGCACTCCATTCCACGTATGGCAGGGTAACGGTCTCTAGTCTTCCATTGCACTCTCATACGAGTCACACAGCGAACCAGTTTACACCAGACGCGATGAATTTGCCAGCGACGGCAGGAATGGCGGCGGGTAGGAATATGTCGCTCATCATGTTGTGGTTTCGTAACATAGGAGCACCGCTCGCCGCAACCCCGGCGGCCACACGAGTTTCCGACGTGGCTCCCGTGCCGGTATTATGGCCGCCAAGGGAGGATCGCGACGTGAGCACATTCGACATTCCCTATTCCGCAAGCAAGACTCGGGTCGTGGTTCGGCCCGGTGCCTTGCATGAGTTCGGCCCGGAGATGGCCGGGTTGGCCCGTCCAACCAAGGTGCTGCTCGTCAGCGACGAGACGGTGGCCGGGCTGTTTGCGGACGCGGCGGTGGCGAGCCTGCGCGGTGCGGGGCTGGAGGTCGCCGCGCTGGTGCTGCGGCCCGGGGACGCGACGAAGTCGCTTGCCTCGGCCGATCGGATTTACGACCGGCTGGGGGAGATGCGGCTGGCCCGGGACGGGGCGCTGGTGGCGCTGGGCGGCGGCATGGTGAGCGACCTGACGGGCTTTGCGGCCGCGACGTGGATGCGAGGCGTGGCGTTCGCCATCTGCCCGACCACGGTGGAGGCGGACGTGGACGCAGCCATCGGCGGCAAGACGGCCGTCAACCATCGAGCGGGTAAGAACCTTATTGGGGCGTTTCATCAGCCGGTGTTAGTTCAGATCGATCCGGAGTGCTTGCGGACGCTGCCGCCGCGAGACCTGGTGGCCGGCCTGGCCGAGTCCATCAAGCACGCGGTGATCACCGACGAGCCGTTCCTGTCGTGGCACGAAATGCGGCGGGAGCGCGTGCTGGCCCAGGACCCCGACGTCCTGACGGAGTTGGTGGAGCGCAACGTGCGGATCAAGGCAGACGTGGTCTCGCGGGACGAGCAGGAGCGTACGGCGCTGCGGGCGTCGTTGAACTTCGGGCACACCGTGGGGCACGCGATCGAGGCCGCACGAAGCTTCGCCCTGCGGCACGGCGAGTGCGTGGCGCTGGGCATGGTGGCCGAATGCCGGATCGCAGTGAAGATGGGCCTGCTTTCGGCGGCCGACGCGGACCGTGTGGTTCGGTGCATTGAAGCGTACGGCCTGCCCGTGCGGCTGGACACTCCGCTGAACGAGGACGAGCTGCTGGGCTACATGTTGCGTGACAAGAAGGTGGCCGGCGGCAAGGTCCGATTCACGCTGCCAGACGGCCTGGGCGCCACGGTGCTGCGCGACGACGTGCCGGACGCGGTCGTCCTTGCGGCGTGCAAAGGCGTGGCGCTTTGAGCAGGCCCCTGCCCGCCAGCGCCCGCCGTCGCTGAAATCTAGCGGGGGTGCGGACGCGCCTGCTCGTCGACCAGCGCCGTCGGCGACGCTTCCACTAAAGCCCGCTGGTGACAACCCCACCGGCATCCGTCGCCCGATCGAGGAAATCGCGGCGTGAACAGGCAGCGCGCCAACAACGGGCATGGTGGGGGCCAGCCTGTTGCCGGTGCGCTAAGACGGCCCGGTCATGGCCCCTGCAAACGCCGCGAAGTCTTCCAGGTCGATCAGGCCGTCATCGCCGACCCGGTTGCCCGGATAGCATTCCGGGGTCGCCGGCCCGCCGAAGCACTGCTGAAGCGCCGTGAAGTCCGCCAGATCGACGTCGCCGTCCGG
>CAZBFW010000678.1:0-2849 GCA_964491135.1 uncultured Phycisphaeraceae bacterium
TTTCACGACGGCACGAACCTGTCGATCGAACGTCAGATGTCGGACCTGGCGGAGAACGCCATGATGCACGAGCTGACGAACACGCTGTTGCGGAAGAGATACGACGGGCTTCACAAGGCGATTCGCGGCCGGTCGTAGGTCCTGAGGACCCCACAGGAGAAGTGGCGCGATGTACGGCACTCTGGACATCAGCACGTCGGCCCTGGTCGCCCAGCGGCGGCACCTGGACACGATCTCCGGCAACATCGCGAACATGCACGCGACACGCGACGCGAAGGGGCAGCCCAACCCGTACCGCCGCCGCGTTCCCCTGTTCGCCACCGGCAACCCGTCGCAGGGCCGGGGAGCGCCCGGCGTGCACATTGCCCGCATCGTGGACGACCCGTCGCCGCTTCACCTGCGATTCGACCCCGACCATCCCGATGCGGTGACCTCCGGTCCCCAGAAAGGATACGTTCGACTTCCCAACGTGGACCTGAGCACGGAAATGGTCAATGCCCTGTTCGCCGTGCGGGCCTACGAGGCGAACGTCACGGTCATGGAGATTACGAAGTCGATGGCCGCGTCCGATTTGCGGCTGTTGGCCTGAGACGCGGCCTGCGGAGATGGATAGACGATGACCACACCCATTCAGGGCCCCGGCGGTTCGGTTCCGATCCTTCCCGTGCAGCCTGCCGGGCCGACCCCGGCCGTCGGCGAGGCCGGCGGCAAGGGGTTCAGGCAGATTCTGATGGACAACCTGAACGAGGTGAACCGTCTGCAGCAGGAGGCGGACCAGAAGGTCCAGGCGTTGTACCGGGGCGACACGAATAACGTGGCGGAGGTTTTTGCCGCCGTGAACAAGGCGGGGGTGGCATTCGATCTGCTGATGGAAATCCGCAACAAGCTGGTGGAAGCGTACCAGGAGATCCAGCAGATGCGGGTGTAGTCGGGAGGGGCGCGCGGCGGGCCGGTTGACGAACGGAGTCTTCTTCGGGGAGCGAGGGTGGTATGGAAACGATTCGTCGCTTGCTGGTACAGATCAGCGCCCAGCTCAAGCTGCTGAGCCTGTCGCAACGGGTGGCGATCGGACTTTGCGCGGTCATCGTGGCCGGCTCGCTGGCCTGGCTGGTGACCTGGTCTTCCGCGCCGGACCGCGTGCAGGTGCTCTCGCAGGACATGACGTATGACGAGCTGGACAAGGCGGAGGACGCGCTGGCGGGGGCCCGGATCGACTACGAGGTCCGCGGGGCCCGCGTGTACGTGCCGGCGGCGGACCGGGCGAACGCGCTGCGGCTGCTCAACAAGGCGGAGGCCCTTCCGCAGGACACGCACATCGGGTTTCGCGAGCTGATTGCGGACGAATCGCCCTTCCGGCCTTCGGAGGAGAACGAGCGGCGGTTCCAGATCGCCCTGGGGAACGAACTGGCCAAGGTCATCACGTCCGGGTCCGACGTGGCCAGCGCCCGGGTTTTCATTCAGTCGGAGACCAAGCGTCATCTGACGGGGCCGGCCACCGTGCCGACGGCCTCGGTTTACGTGACCATGGCCCGCGGCAAGCAGGTCACGCAGGCCGACGCGGACGGTTTTGCGCGGCTCATTTCCGGAGCCGTGCCGGGCCTGGACGCCCATCGGGTGGAGGTGATCGACGGGGTCACGCGGCGGCGTTACACGCCGCCGGACCCGGAGAACGCCTGGGCGACCGACATGCTGGAGCGGGTGGTCAAGACGGAGCAGCACCTGCTCAAGAAGATCCACGAGCATTTCGCGTACATTCCGGGCATTCTGGCCGCGGTCACTGTGGACCTGGACCACTCCAAGAAGCACCAGCAGTCCTACAAATACGACGACCCGCGTCCGGAAACGGAGGAATCACGCAAGTCCTCCAGCCGGACGAACCAGGCTCCCGCGGAGACCGGGACGAACCCGAACGTGGGCATCGGTCTCGGCGGCGCCGCCTCCGCCGAAGGCAACGAGGAAAGCGAAGACAAGACCAAGTTCTATCCGGGCGCTCCCACGGAGATCGTGGATTCCGACGTGATCCCCGGGACCATCGTGCGTGCCACGGCGTCCATCAACGTGCCCCGCAGCTTCTTCGTCAGCATCTTCCGGAACCAGCCGGGCAATGCGGACAAGGATCCAGCCGACGGCGATCCGGTCTTCGAGACCCTGAAGAAGAAGGAACTGGACCTCATCCGCGACGCGGTCATGAACATCGTGCAGGCAGAAAGCGACGAGGACGTGCGGGTGGCCAGCTATTACGACTTCGATCCGGCCACGGGCGAGCTGGCCCGCATGGGGGGTGGTCTGGCCGGCCTGGCCGGGGCGGCGGACGAGGGCGACTACGTTCAACTGGCCAGAAACTACGGTCCGGAAGTGGGCCTGGCGGCGCTGGCCGTCTTTGCGCTGCTGGGGCTGATTCTGATGGTTCGCAAGAGCACGCGGATGGCGGCGGCGATTCCCTCGCCGACGTACGTGCCGATGGAGGATGAAGACCTGATGACCGGTCCGGACGGCATGCTCCGCGTCGGCGGCAGCGTCGTCGGCGATGCGGACATGCCGGAGGGCATGTTGCTGGGCCACGAGGTGGATGACGACACGTTGCGGTTCAAGCAGCTCGGCGAACAGGTTTCTCGGATGGTGGATGATTCGCCGCAGGTGGCGGCCGACCTTCTGAAACGCTGGGTGGAACAGGAATAGGCGGCCCTGCGGGGTCGGTGCGGTGTCCGGCGAGGTCTGCCGGTGTCCGGAGAACGCGATCGTGACCAAGAAGAAGAGCACCCCGGCAAATCCCGAATCCGAAGAGAAGCTCCCGGGCCCGCTGAAGGCGGCCATTCTGCTTCTGGCCCTGGAGCCGGATTCGGCGGCGA
>CAZBFW010000679.1:0-2846 GCA_964491135.1 uncultured Phycisphaeraceae bacterium
AGCGACGTGAAACTGGAACCCGGGAAGGTGCATTCAATCGCCGTTCATCAGCCGGAGATGAGCCTGCACGGGCGGGCGACCGTCCGGCACTGTACGCCCCGCCGGACCGGGTACCACATTGGCATGCAGTTCAACTTTGACTGAACCGACGCAGCCTCAGAGTCGGCTCAGCAATGTTCGAAGGAAGCCGCTGTACAGGGCGGGCGGGCACGATTCCAGCTCCGGAGGGGGCACTTCGTCCATCATCAGCGTCTGCACGTGCGAGCGGGCCTTGGCCCGGTTCTGGCGGAGCTGCGCGATTAGTCCGTCCACCCGGTCCAGATCCGAGGACTGCAACGCCCGAATGGCCTCCGCCACGAGGTCCGCTACGTCCTCCGCCGGATGAACGAATACACCCGCCGGACCGCCTACCTCCGCTTCCTGCACGGGCGTCTCATCCTGCTCAAGGCGTGTCAGCAGATCCTCGGCCTCGCGATCCGCCTCCTCCTCCCCCTTCGCCGGACTCTCATCGACCGGGGCCAGCGGAATCGCCTCCAGGTCCTCGGCCGGCGTGGGGATGTATACGCTCTGCTTGCAGTACGGGCATTTCCCACGGTTGCCCGCCGCCTCACGCGGCGCCCGGATCAACTTCGAACACTTGCTGCAATGGAATTCGACCGACACGGAAACCTCCCACGGCATCAACCGTTCTTCACGCTGCTCGGCGTCTGCGCATGCCGTCCTCGCCGTCCGCGGAATACCAAGCGTATGGGAACTTCCGCGAACGGCAAGAGCTCCCGCATACGATTCTGAAGAAACCGCTGGTAATCCCGCCCAACCCGGGACGGCTCATTCACAAAGCACACGATGGTCGGGGGCTGAACCGCCACCTGCGTCGCAAAATACAGCTTCACCGGCCGGGTGCCCCGCTTGGCCGATGGTGCTCGTTCCGCGAGCACCTGCTCAAGAACCTGGTTCAGCTCACCGGTGCCCACGCGAAGCCGCGCCTGCTTGAACAGCAACGTTGCCGTGTCCACCACGGTCTGGATGTTCTTGCCATCTCGGGCCGTAGTGAACGCGACAGGGGCGAAGTCAAGCGACGGCAGTGTACGGCAAAGGTAGTCGCCGTACTCCTCAGACGACGCCCGCCCCACCGCCAGGTCCCACTTGTTGACGACCAGGATGCACGGTTTGTGCTCCTCACAAATCATCTGCGACAGCTTCTTGTCCACCTGTCCGATCGGTTCGGTTGCGTCAATGAAAAACAGGACCACGTCTGCCCTCCGCACCGATCGCAGGGCCCGGCTGTAACCGTAGAATTCGACCGCGTTCGCCAGCTTGCTCTTCTTCCGCACGCCCGCGGTGTCGATCGCGACCAGCGTACGCCCGTGCAGTTCGAAGCGCACGTCAACGGCGTCGCGCGTTGTGCCCGGCACCTCGCTGACGATCACGCGCTCTTCCCGCGCCAGCGCGTTGATGAAACTGCTCTTGCCCGTGTTCCGCCGCCCGACCAGCGCCAGCTTCATCGCGGGCTCAGAGGGAACGTCCCCCGCCAACCCTCGCACTTTCTCGAGGACGTGCTCCAGCAGCTCCTGCCGGTTGAAGTTCTCCGTGGCCGACACGGCTACCGGGTCCCCAAACCCCAGGCGCGCAAACTCCCCCACGCCTGCGAGAAGGTGCGGCTGGTCCACCTTATTGACCACGACGGTAACGCGGTCTGCCTGGCGGCGAACCCAGTCGGCCACGTCCTGGTCCAGCGGAGTGATCCCATCCCGGACATCCACGACAAAAAGGATTCGCGTCGCCGCGTCCACCGCGTACTGGATCTGCCGCTCCACGTGCTCGCGAAGGTTATCCGGATCGTCGATCCCGTACCCACCGGTGTCGACGAACTCCACATACACGCCGTCCACGTCGCAAATGTGGCTCACCCGATCGCGAGTCACGCCCGCCGTCGGCTCCACGATGCTGATCATTCGCCGGGCGAGGCAGTTCAGCAGAGAGCTCTTACCCACGTTCGGCCGCCCGATGATCGCCACAACCGGAATCGCCATGGTTGCTTCCCGTTCAATCCGTTCGATGTGGCCAAGCCAAGGTCCGCTTCCCGCAGCGTCCCCGTCCTGCTGCCCGCTGTCCATTCTCTCACAAATGCGCGCCCGCGCCACCTGCGCGGCGTTCCGGCGGCGGCGTCCGCCCCCCCGCCCGGAGCGAACGACCGAACTCACCACCCTGTCAGCGTCTATATCGAATCGCTGCAACATGCTCTACGAATTGAGGTTACCGCTCCCGACGCCCGGTTCGCCGCGATCCCGCATCGGCCGGAATGCACAAGGCGTGCCCCCGGATAAACTCTGGCGTCAAAGCTGACCGACACTACAATGCGTACTCACTTGGCACACGAGCGTGCGTGGGGCAGCGCGCCCCGCAGGGAGTCCAGACGGCATGAGACGTACACGCAACACGCGAGCACTCCTCCGACTCATCCTGGTGGGAGTCGTTGCCTTTGCGGCAACCGGCTGCAGCATCCTGAGCCTCAAGCGAACGGCCTTTCCCGGCGCGGCCATCACGGACGACGGACGGGGCCTGTACCTCGACGACATCAATGCCATCCTCAACGATTCCTCGCTCACCACCGACGAGAAGCGTGAGGCGCTCCAGGACCTGGGAATCGAGGATGACGCGCTGATTGACGCTTTGTTATCATGACACCCCCCTGGGCGTTCCGTTCGTTTAGTCGTCCGGGGTTGACAATCCCCCCCAACGCCCTACCATGTAACAGAGGCGATCTTATCCTAACCATCTTTGGGTTAATGGGTTATAGATCGGAAGAGCACACGTCTGAACTCCAGTCACCGCTCATTATCTCG
>CAZBFW010000680.1:0-2834 GCA_964491135.1 uncultured Phycisphaeraceae bacterium
CGAGACCTACCCCCTATCCTACACTCTTTCCCTACACGACGCTCTTCCGATCTAGTACTCGTATCTCAACCCGCCGATGTGGGGCAGCACCAGCTTCTACCACGGCATCACGAACGGGGCAGACTGGTATTCGATCGACGGCGGGATGCAGGACTGGAGCTACCGCTACATGGGCTGCAACGAGGTGACCCTCGAAATCGGCACGAAGGAGCCGTCCGAGTCGACAATCCCGACGTACTGGGCGGAGAACCGCGATTCGATGCTGGCCTACGTCGAGACGGCGCTGATCGGCGTGCGGGGCATCGTGACGGACTCGATGACGGGATTGCCCCTGAGCGCAACCGTCCGGGTCGTCGGGCGCGATCATCCCATCTACACGGATCCGGTGGCGGGGAACTACCACCGGATGCTGCTGCCGGGCACGTACGACCTGGTGTTTGAGGTCGACGGATACGATCCGATCACCGTGACCGGCGTGGGCGTCAACGCGGGGTCCGCGACTCGCCTGGACGTGCAGTTCGGGCCTCCGCCCGCCGTGACCTATCCGAACGGCGGCGAGGAGCTCGCGGTCGACGCGCCCGTTCAGGTGACCTGGACGGGAAGCCCGACGGCGCGCTACCAGGTGCAGTTCAGCGGGAACTATGCCGACTTCTCGGCTGTGGCGGACGGATTCGAGCGATCCAGCCTGGGGTCGGACTACACGACGGGCGGGGACGCCGCCTGGTACACATCCACCGGAACGGTACACGGAGGTGTTCGGGCGGCCCGGGCGGGCGGCATCACCCATAGCCAGACCACGTGGATGACGCGAACGGTGCAGGGAGGGGCGCTTTCGTTCTGGTATCGTGTCAGTTCCGAGAGCAACTACGACTTCTTCAACTTCTACGTGGACGGTGTGCGGAAGCTGCACGTGTCCGGATACCCGTCGTGGGCGAAATACACCGAGACGCTGTCGGCGGGATCGCATTTGTTGAAGTGGGAGTACACCAAGGACAGCGGTGTCAACGGCGGAAGTGACACGGTCTGGATAGATGATCTGGAGGCAACGGTCGATAATACCAGTTGGACGGACATCGTGGCCCAGACGGAGGTGGGTGCGAGTTCCGTATGGTGGACCCCGACAAACGTGGGCGATCAGTACAAGGTCCGCGTCCGGGCGGACTACGAAACGTTCTACGGCAACTGGGACGAGAGCGACGCCCTCTTCAGCGTGGTGCCCGGGGCATCGGGCGACGTGGAACCCGACGGCGACGTGGACCTGGCGGACTTCGCCGCCTTCCAGGAGTGCATGGGGGCGGTGGCCGCAGGGGTGTGCGCAGAGGCATTCGAGTTTGTCGAGGACGGGGTGATCGACCTGAACGACTACGTGGAGCTTGCGTCCCGGATGACCGGGCCCCAGTGATGTCGGCCGGGCGGTCTGCGGGTTTCTTTGAGGGCGACGCGACATGAGTGAGGCAAAAGTCATGCGTACGGCAATCAGGATAGCGACATTCGCGGTTTTCTTTGCCGGCTGGACGGCGCCGTGCCCGGCGGATGACAAGCCGGCAGACGTGTTTCAGGCGGCCCAGAAGGGGGACATGGCTGCACTGACGGCGCTGCTGGACGGGTCCCCTGATCTGGTGCGGTCACGCAACAAGCTGGAGCAGACGCCGCTGCACGCGGCGGTCCTGGGGCGTGAGCCGGCGCCGGCGGTCGAGATGCTGCTGAATCGGGGTGCGGAGGTCAACGCGACGGATCGGCGTCTGGATACGCCGCTGCACGTGGCGGCCAAGGCGCTGAGCGTTCCGGCGGTGGAAATCCTGCTGGCCCACAAGGCGGACGTGAACGTCCGGAACGAGCGAGGCGAATCGCCGTTGCACGGGGTGGCCTACGGCGGACAGGACCGGGCGGCGGACGACGAACAGCGTGAGACTCTGGGGAAGCTGCTGCTCCGTGCCAAGGCAACGGTCGACGCGGCGGACAACGACGGGATGACCCCGTTGCACGTCGCGGCCGTCCGCGGTCGGGAGCGGTTGCTGGCGGTGCTTCTCGAAGCGAACGCCGGTGTGGGCATCGCGGATGCAAAGGGTCGCACACCGCTGCACATGGCGGCACTGGGCAATCATAAGAAGATCATCGAGACCCTGATTGAGAAGAAGGCGGACGTGAAGGCGGCGGACAAAGAGGGCAACACGCCGCTGCATACGGCCGCGTCGCGGTTCCGTGAGGACGCGATGGAAGTGCTGCTCGCGAACGGCGCGGACGTCAACGCCCGCAACGCGGCCGGGGCCACGCCGCTGGTTGTGCTCGCGAACGCTCCCAAGGGAGATCGAGCCATTGACGCGGCCCTGGTCAGGGTGGCTGAGCGACTCCTGGCCCAGGGCGCGGACACCGCTCTCAAGGACCAACAGGGCAACACCGCGGCGTACTACGCCCGGGAGAATGGGCACGCGCAGTTGGCGGCGCTTCTGGGCGGCGCGTGACACCGCCGGCGAAGAGTCACGGCGGCGCGAGGTCTTTTGGGGGGTCGTGCGCACGCGCCGCATCAGCGTGGATTCCCGCAACGAACCGCAGATCCTGTCGGCCAGATGGTACGACGCGACGAAGTGGCTGCTGGAGCGCGTCGACAGCTTTCCCAAGAACCGGCAGTTTATATTCAGCTAGCGACGGTTAACCGTTGTCGGGTTGATTGCCCGTTTCAACGGGCATTCCCGCCGCAGGCGGGCTGATAGGCCAGCCCTTGTAGGGCTGGTTGGCCGGCGCCCTGCGTCATCCTCCATTTCCCGGCAGGATTGCAGGCCGTTGGAACGGGCTCATCTCGGATGAGAATACAGGGATCGTCGTCCGGCAACCAG
>CAZBFW010000681.1:0-2826 GCA_964491135.1 uncultured Phycisphaeraceae bacterium
CCCCCCCCCCCCCACCCCCACCCCCCATCCTACACTCTTTCCCTACACGCGCTCTTCCGATCTCTCCCCGATCACACTACAATGCGCGCATACAAGGCCCGACCCTGACTTGCGGCCCTCAAGAGGAAGGGGAGAAACATGATGGAATCTGGCCGTTTCCGACCCGTCCGCCGTACGCTCCTCCTCGTCTGCTTCCTGACCACCGTACTCGGTGTCTGTCCCGCATCGGCGGACACACGCGAGCCGTCGTGGACGCCTGAACTATTCCCGGTCCCCGGTACCGACGGGCCGGTCTATGCCTCCATCGTCTTTGACGACGGCCACGGACCCGCGCTGTACATCGGCGGCGAGTTTATCGCCGCCGCGACCGCCACCGCGTCGGCCATCGCACGCTGGGACGGGCAGAAGTGGCACGAGGTCGCCGGCGGCTTCACTTCCTCAACGGGCACCGCCGCGGTCTACGCCTTGGCCGTCTTTGACGACGGAACCGGCCCGGCCCTCTATGCCGGGGGATCATTTGACCACGCCGGCGGCCAGCTGGCGCAGAACATCGCCCGCTGGAACGGCTCCAAATGGGAGGCGCTGGCGCAGGGGACCGACGGCCCAGTGCTCGCGCTGGCTGGGCTTGCGCACCCCGGCGGCTCGTCCCTGTACGTAGGGGGCGAGTTTGCCACGGCCGGTGGCGTTGCATCTGCGTATCTTGCCCGCTGGAACGGTGCCAGTTGGTCCGACGTTGGCGGCGTAACAGACGGCGCGGTTCGGTCGCTGCTGGCGGCCGACGACGGTACAGGCGCCGTTCTCTACGCCGGCGGCCTGTTCACCCAGATCGGCGGCACTACCGCCAGTCACGTCGCCCGTTGGGACGGCTCCGCCTGGTCGCCGCTCGGCACTGGCGTGAGCGCCCCGACCTACACCGCCACGGTAAACGGCATGGCCGTCTGGAACGACGGAACGGGCCCGGCACTGTACGTGGGCGGCCATTTCGAGACCGCCGGCGACCAGCCCAGCGGGGACGTGGCCAAGTGGGACGGCCAGGCCTGGACGCCATTGGGCGACACCATCACGGGTGTTCAGGGCACGGTTTACACCCTGGCTTCCCACAACGACGGCAGCGGCCCCGCCCTGTATGTCGGCGGCAGCATCAGCAGAGCGGGCGGCTTGGTCTGCTCCGGGATTGCCAAATGGACGGGTGCGGAGTGGCTGCTCGTTGGGCCGGACCTTGATCAGAGCCGGCTGTACAATGTCCGCACTCTCGCGTCCTTTACGATGAACCAGCGGACGATACTCCTCGCCGGGGGTGTCTTTGACCAGGAGTACTATGCCCCGCCCGCTCAGAATCTCGCACTGTGGGACGGGCAAGTCTGGTCACCGTGCAGCCCTGGGCTCCGACGCTACCAGCTCATCGAGTACGAGCTTACTGGGGTCATGGCCATCGCCGAGTACGACGGTGGAGACGGCCCCAGCCTTTACGTCGGTGGCGGCATCCGTTCTTCAGGATTTGCCCCGGGTGAGGGCGCAGCGCGCTGGACCGGCAACGACTGGGTGCCCATCGCCGCCGGTGAATTCGGCGTGTCGAGATGCATGGCCGTTTTCGACGAGGGTCTGGGCCCGGCACTGTGGATCGGCGGATTCATTCGAGGCGACTCCGGAGGGACGTCTGGGCGTATCGTCCGGTGGGATGGGACAGTCGCCCTGCGGACGCCCGGTGGGTGGCCGTATACCGACATCCGCAGTGTCCGCGCGATTTCGGCCCTCAACATCGGCGGATCGACGGCGCTCTATGCCGCCGGCCGGTTCCGAAGTGTATGCTCTCCAACGAACTTCTGCAGTATCGTCCGATGGAACGGCGACTGCTGGACCTGCTTTCTGGGCGGCCTGGGGACGGAGCCTGTTGCATCCGCGATAGCGACGCATGACGATGGCACGGGGCCCTCCCTCTACGTCGGCGGTTACTTTGATCAGGCCGGCGGCGTGGCCGTCCAGAACATCGCTCGCTGGGACGGCGTTCAGTGGCATGATGTGGGTGGCGGATTGGATGATGCGGTCGTCGACCTCGCGGTTTTCGACGACGGAAGCGGTCCAGCCCTCTACGCCGCCGGTTACTTTGAGACTGCGGGCGGTGTGCCCGCCGTCGGCGTCGCCCGCTGGGACGGGACCCAATGGTCGGCACTTGGAGGCGGCATTTCGGTCGTGTATGGAGGTCCGATCGCGAGCGTTTTGCACGTCTTCGACGACGGTTCCGGTGAGGCGCTCTATGTCGGCGGCTGGTTTGACACAGCCGGCGGCATCACGGTGAATCACATCGCTGCGTGGGATGCGGAAGGATGGCACGCCCTGGGCGACGGGGTCGGCGGCGTGCAGTTTCCCTGGGTTCAGTCGATTTTCGGCCGTATGGAGCGCAGCGGACCCGCGTTATACGTCGGCGGTTATTTCCTGACCGCGGGCGGTGTCGTCTCGTCTCAGCTCGCCCGCTGGGGTCATCAGGCTGATCCCGGCGATTGGGATGCGGACGGGGATGTCGACACGGTCGACTACGACGCCTTTGCCCGCTGCCTCAACGGCCCGAACCAGCCGCCCCAGGCGACACCGCCCGTCACCGCCGAGGAGTGTATTCGCACGTTTGACGCGGATCGCCAGGGCGACGTGGACCTGAACGACTTTGCCGCGTTTGCCACAGCATTCGCACCGTAGAGCCTGGCGCCAGACGCGGTGGGCAATTGCGGTACGTCATGGGCTAGGGCCCGGCGTGGGAGCGGATTTCGTTCGAGTCGGGGACCGAGATAGGAATCTCGGTCCAGGACGGCACGATCGCATCGCTCGCCATTT
>CAZBFW010000682.1:0-2825 GCA_964491135.1 uncultured Phycisphaeraceae bacterium
GACCGGAATACGAACGGTGCGAGGACATGCAGGCCCGCCGCGAATGGGGCCGCGGCCAGGAGCCCAAGGGCCGCGTGGTCGGCCGCGGCTCACCGGGGCGCGAGAAGATCTTCGAGGTCCGCCGCATCTACAACGACGTGACGTTCCTGGACGAGTTCCTCACCCCGGAATTCGTCGACGAGCAGAAGCTGTATCACTACCGGTTCGATCCGGCCACCCGCCGCATGGTCGTGGTGGAGCGAGACTTCGAGAAGATCAAGCGGCAGCTTCTGTTCATGCTCACCAACCACGCCCAGCCGTACATCTACGTGCTGGACGGCAACTACCGCAACCGCGGCGAGCTGTACCTGGGGCACCGCCACATCGGGGTGGACCTGGACATCAAGTACGCGGTCGAGACGCTCAAGAACCTGCACGCCGTCTGGCGCCGGCCGGTCCACATCCACGCCCGGATCGACGACGACCCCATCCTGTTCTCGTACGACGGTGAGAAATCCACCCAGCAGAAGGTGGACAAGACCGTCGATCCGCCCGCCAACGTGCTGGACTGAACGCCGCGGTGGAGCGCGCTGCACGCAGGGTGGGCGGCCGATTCGTCGCGATGGTCACCGGGGCGGTGGTTTGTTATGGGACCTCCCGGGAGACTCCGGCAGCAGGATTCGCCCGCCAGCCCCACACCGTCCCCTCCGCAAACGAAGGATCCAGCGATCCGGCCCGGAGATGCCCGCCGCCTCCCGACATGTGTCCTAGGACTAAAGTCCTAAACCGACACACTCTCCTGACCGAAAGAAGCTTTCAGTCACACCGCAGTCGGTACGCTTTCTGCGGTGGCATGCGGCGGATTCGATCTGCACACGGTTGTGCTGTGAGGAGAGCACCATGAGAAACAACTGGACGGTCGGAAGGCGAGTGGGGGCCGGCTTTGCCGTGGTGGTCCTTGTGCTGGCGGGAGTGGCCGTCTGGTCGGTGATCGGGCTCTCACGCGTATCCGGAAACCTGGGCACGGCCATAGCATGCAACGAACTGCAAAACGAGATCACCCAGAGGGAAGTGGACCACCTCAAGTGGGCCAAGGCGGTCAGTGACCTGCTGACGGATGATTCAGTCACCAGCCTCACCGTTCAGACCGACCCCGCTCAATGCGCTTTCGGGAAATGGTACTACGGCGAGGGGCGCAAACAAGCGGAGGCCCTGGTACCGGAAATTCGAGAAGCCCTCGCCGCCATCGAGGCGCCGCACCGCCGTCTTCACGAGTCCGCCGTCGAGATCGGGAAGGTTTTCCAGCAGGCGGATGAGAAGCTGCCTGCGTTTCTGGCAGAAAAGGAGTCGGATCATCTGCGGTGGGCAAACGCCTGCCTGTCGTTGTTCGAAGGGAACGCCGCCAGGTTGGACGTGGAAGTGGACCCGCACAAGTGTGGACTGGGCAAGTTCCTGGATGGCGAGGAAGTCAAGGCCGCAGCGGCCTCGGCCCCGGAACTCGGGGAATTGATCGAGACGTTGAGAGGGCCCCATGCCCGGCTCCACGCGTCGGCGGAGAAGATCCGCGACGCCTGGCGACAGCGGCACGAAGGTCTGAGTGAAACCCTCAAGGATCGACTGGAGGACCACCGCCGCTGGGCGGCGGCAGCCACCCAGGCCATTATGAAGGAGGATCGTGAATTGAACGTGCAGGCGGATCCGACCCAGTGTGCCTTCGGAAAGTTCCTCGCCAGTGACCAGGCGCAGGCCTGGTGCGCCGATTTCCCGGAGTTGAGGGCGGCGCTGGATGCCTGCCGGGAGCCGCACGATCGGCTGCACCGTTCGGCAGAGTCCATCGGTGCGGCATTGAAGAGCGGTGACTCGGCCGAGGCGCGACGCATCTACACGTCGGAAACGATGCCGGCGCTTGAGCAGGTCGCCGAGCACTTCGGGCAAGCCATCTCGGCGGAAACCGCTCTGGTGGAAGCACAGAGCAAGGCACGATCGGTCTTTGAGGTGGAGACGCTCCCGGCCCTGGCGGAGACGCAGGCCGCCCTGAAGGCCTTGAGGGAACGGGCGGGGGCGTCCGTGCACGGGATGAACGAGGCGAACGCCCTGTACGCCGCCCGGACCACACCGGCCCTTCACGAGGTCCAAGGCCTGCTGGGGCAGATCGTCGAGCATGCCCGGAAGGCGGCGGACGACCGAAACGCCACCATCCGTCAGGTCACGAGCCGGACACGAACCTCCGTGATCGCGGGAGGCGTGGTCGGGTGTGTATTGGCGATCGTGCTGGCAACGCTCATCGCGCGGGGGTTGATGCGCGTTCTGGCCCGGGTCGCGACCGGACTGCGGGAGGGAGCCGTGCAGGTCAATGAGGCATCCGGACAGGTATCCGCCGCCGCCCAACAGTTGGCCGCCGGGGCCAGTGAACAGGCCTCCTCTCTGGAGGAGACCTCCAGCGCCCTGGAGGAGATGTCCGCAGTCACCCGCACCAATGCCGGGAACGCCCGCAAAGCCAACGAACTGAGCGTCAAAGCGCGGCAGACCGCCCAGACCGGCGACGAAACGGTGGCCCGGCTGAACGACGCTATGACGGGAATCAACGAGTCTTCCGACAAGATCAGCCGCATCATCAAGGTGATTGAGGAAATCGCGTTCCAGACGAACCTGCTGGCCTTGAACGCGGCCGTGGAAGCCGCCCGGGCCGGCGAGCACGGCAAGGGATTCGCAGTGGTGGCCGACGAGGTCCGGAACCTGGCCATGCGCGCGGCCGAAGCGGCCCGCGAGACCACAACCCTCATCGAGGAATCGGTCAATCGCGCCCGTGACGGCAGCGCGGTGACCGCTGACGTGAGTGAATCGCT
>CAZBFW010000683.1:0-2825 GCA_964491135.1 uncultured Phycisphaeraceae bacterium
AGACCCGCCGCGACCTGGAGGTCGCCGTCGGCCGGCTCATACGTGAAATTGGATTCGATGCGAGTCAGATTGTGTCCGGCGTCCAGGCTGAACCGCTTGGTCTCGGTGACCTGCACTCCGCCGCAGTCGAGCGCGTCGTATTCCAGCACGAACAGGGTGCGGATCGGACCGTTCGCGAGGATTTGCCATCGGGCAAAGTTCTCACCGCGATACAGCTTTCCGTCCTTCCAGATTCCCGTGCCGCCGCAGCCCAGGGTGGGACCCACCTTGAAGAAATCCGCGCCCTCACCGTGGTCCGTGTGGTAATCCACTCCGGGTCGGTACCACTTCTCGACGATGGAATATTGGACGCGCTTGCACCAGACGTCGATCCCGTTGCTGATCGTCTCGACGCGCAAGGCCGGGCCGTAAACGCGGAACGCGATCCGGTCGCTTTCCCAGGCCATGTCGTCCATCCGGGTGGGCACAAACTTCGCGTGCACGGGCGATGGAGCAGAGCGGTGCAACGTCGGCGACGCCGCCTGAACGACAAACGCTCGTGTTTGCGACGGGCTGAAGTCGGCCTGGAAGAGCAGGGCGTCCAACTCGCCGTTACCGTCGACATCGATCGCCTGCGACACGAGTTCGCGCCCGCTCTGCGCGTCGACCGCGCGCACACCCTCGCCGGTAGCCCCGGGCAGGGCGGCCACTACGGCCGTCCAAGGGATCTCGATGGTCTCACTGGCCCGGGCCAGGTCGATCGGATTCGTGACCTCCACGCGGACAGACGGTGTGGCGGCGTCCGTGGGTTCGGCCAGTCGCTTCTGGACGCGGCTCCAATCCCCGCCGAAGTGCGCGGCATCAAGTTGCGACATGAACTCCACGTCGCCGCTACGGACGGCCAGGTCCACCAAATCCGCGTATATGTAATGCGTCAGCCAGTACCCGAAGTGGTATTTCTCCTGCAGTGACCCCGGCCGCCGCAGCAGGGCGTAATGCGCCAGGTCCACGCCGTTGGCCTTGGCCACGGCGCCGGCCGCCTCGGCCTGTGTCCAGAGATTCTCCGCCACGCGTCGAAAGAGGGCGGTGAAGTCCTCATACTTCATCGTGCGGGGATCGATGACTTCGCACGTGTCGTCGACTCCGACCAGCGGAAGACTCACGACCCGCTCAAACGACGTATCCCCATCCAGGTCAAACTCGATCTGGTCCAGGAAGCCGTTGCCGTCCGTGTCCGAGTATCGGATGGTGGGAAAGCGATCCGGCTGCTCCTTGCTGCGGGACCAGCCCTGGAAATAGCGGGCGTCCTGGTCGATCCGCCAGCAGGCCCACTCCGCCCCGTACAGGTGGATCCGCCCGTCGAACCGGCCCACGTAGAGCTTCCCACCGCCGGAGTAGTCATTGTCCCACTCGCCGCGGTCGCCGGAGCAGTCGGCCTGGGGGTGCTGATCGATCCCGCCTTTGCGCACTCCGATCTTGAACGGGTCCCGCGGCTCGTACAGTTCCACCCGCTCCCAGCGGTGGCAGTCGTCGTCCTCGTCGAAGACGAGCCAGCAGCGATTCCATTGGCCTCGATTGAGAACAAGGTCGTACGCCGCATCGTGGTCCGGGTAGATCAGCTCCGTGATCTGGCGCCACCGCGGGTCGTAGAAAAACCGATCGGACTCGGGCAATCCCCGCATCGCGGGAAACTCGTGAACCTGGTCTTCATAACCGAAACCCGGGCCGTGGAAATGCAGCGTCATGTCGAAATCGAACTCGTTTCCAGGCACCGAGTCGTTGTCCAGATCCTGGGCGATGGACGCCCAGTCGATCTTCCTCGTGAACTCCACTCGCCGATGTTCGTCCGGGATGCTGTTGCCATCCGCCGGCAGCGAAAAGCCCTCCGACGGCGGCTTGTGGATCTGCGGCGAATCGCAGAGGCGAATGGCCTTCTCGCACAGGCCGTCGCCGTCGGGGTCGTAGAACAGGAAGGGGTTTTCCCAGTTGTACCGCAAATCGCGGATGTTCGCCGTCGCAGTGTGCATCTTCAGAAAAAGACTCGTGCCCAGGTAGTCCTCAAGGAACCGCGAGGCCCCGGAATGCTCCCAGCACCTGAGCGTGAAATCGGTCCAATCCAGGTAGTTGAATACGCCGTCGCGATCGGTATCTACCACGATCATGTAGTGGCCGGGCCCCCAGCCCGTGTCGGTCAGCTTCGCATTCTCCGCGACCACCTGCATGTCCGCACGCCCGTCGCGGTCATTGTCGTTCCAGTCGATCATGATGTCCTGCGGGCCGCCGTACGCCCCGTCGCGATTGCGATCCACCATCAGGCAATCGCTGTCCGCGTCGCCGGCCAGGTCCGTCGGCTTCATGTCGTCGTCATCGTCGATCCACTGGAGCGGCGTGCCGTTGGCGGCAACACTCCGCAGAACGTCGGGGTCGCCGTCGCCGTCGAGGTCTTCGAACTCCACAATCGTCCCGACCGGCGGCAAAGGCGGCCGGTAGGGGCGCACGAGGGGACTCGGGTCCGCTCCCGCCGCCATTCCGGTATACGCCAGCAGAACTCCCGCCAGCGGAATGACCATTCCTGCACGATTGATGATCCGGTTGACCTGGGGCATTTCTGTCAACTCCCTTGTCTGTCTTCGGATTCCACAGCAAGTCAGGATTCCACCAGCGTCACGGCCTCGCGCACCACGTGCGTGACCGCCTCATAGTTCCCACCGCTGTACAGGCTCTCCGCCGCCAGCCAACTGCCGCCACACGCTACGACCTGCGGCAGCGCGAGGTAATCGCGGACGCAGCCAGGTACGATCCCCCCGGTGGGAATGAACCGCATCATGCGATATGCGGCCCCCAGG
>CAZBFW010000684.1:0-2821 GCA_964491135.1 uncultured Phycisphaeraceae bacterium
GGACCATCGCATCGGGCTGGACGAGTTCATGCAGATGCAGGTGGAGGCGCAGGCGGCGATCCCCGCCGAGGAGGCTGCGGCGACCGATGCCGCGGCGCTGGTGGCTCGGCAGATGGGCCCGTACCGGGTCGGCCCCAACGACGTCCTGCAGGTGACACTGACGGGCGCGGATCCGTCCGCCCTGTTTCCGCCGGTTGAAGTGCGGGTGGACCGGGACGGGAACATTCTCATGCCGATCGTGGGCAAAATCCACGTCGGAAACCAGGAACTGGTGGACGTGGAGAGCGCGATTGTCGCCGCCTACGTGCCTTCCGTGATGAAGGACCTGGAACTGGTGGTGCATGTGGAGGTGATCACGCCCGAGACAACACACGTACTGGTGCATGGCGCGGTGATGCAGCCGGGTCTCGTGCCGCTGCGGCGTACGGAGCGGAACCTGCTGTACGCGATCGTGGGCGCCGGCGGTGTTTCGGACATGGCCTCCGGAATCGCCACGCTGCGCCGGATCTGCCGGCCGAACGAGCCGGTGACGCTGGATCTGACGAAGCCGGAGCAGTTGCGGGCTGCCCTGGCGCTGGAGCCGCTGGAGGACGGCGACATCGTGCTTGTGGACGCGGCGCCGGTGAATCAGATCATCGTGGGAGGGCTGGTGAACTACCCGCGGCCCCAGGTGTATCCGCCTCGAACGCAGATCACGGCGTTGCAGGCGATCGCCGCGGCGGGCGGTTTGCGCACGGACGTGACGCCGCGGGAGGCCACGCTGATCCGTCGAATGCCGGACGGGACGGATGCACACGTACGCCTGGACCTGACCCACATGTCGATCGGAGAGGCGCCGAACGTTCTCCTGGCGGCCGGCGACATTCTCTGGGTGCCGGAGACGCCGGAGACGAAGGTCCAGGACTTCATCAACCGGAACTTCTTCATTCGTGCCGGCGTGAATGCGAATGTGAGCTACAACGTGACCGGCGTGGAGTACCTGAACCGGCCGGGACAGCAGAGTGGCATGTCCGGAAACGGGAGCAGCCTGTACGACCTGTTCGATCCCCTCGGGTTCCTCAACCAGAACACGGCCTTGAACCGGATCGGTACAGCCACACAGGCGCAATGACCTGAGGAACGCATGGCGTCAACCGCATCAACCCCGGAGCGCCCCTCCACCGGCGGACTCCCGGCGGACGTGCCTCTGATGCGTTCGCTGGCCGTCGACGGGCTTCGTCGGATGTATCGTCCCGAGGAAGGTCTGTTTGCCTTCCGCCTTCGCCGGGTGGAGGGACAGGATCGGCTGGAGGGAACCAGCCTGCGTTATACGGCGATTGTGCTGATTGCCCTGGCGGATGAGGCGGACGACGTTGTGGCGGCATCCCTTCCGACCACAGGCCCGCACGAGCTCTGCGGGCGTCTGGCGGGTCATGCCGTTCGGTCGTCGGATCTGGGTGAAGTTGCCTTGTCGCTGTGGGCGGCGCGGCGATGGCGGCATGATGCCGTTTGCGCCCTGCTGTCGCGGCTGCAATCCATGGAACCGGCGCGGGGTGTGCATCCCACGGTGGAAGTGTCGTGGTGCCTGACGGCGCTGACGGTCGAGCCGACGCCGCGGCCCGATGACGGGCTGGCGGAGGCCATTGCCCGGCGGCTTCTGGCGTCGTTTCAGTCGCAGACGGCGTTGTTTCCGCATTGGCCGGCCGACGTGCGGGCGTCGTGGATGAGAGGGCACGTCGCGTGCTTCGCCGATCTGGTGTATCCGATCCAGGCTCTGTCGCAATACTACCGGGCGATGCAGGATCCGGCGGCGCGGGAAGCGGCGCGAGCCTGTGCGCGGCAGATGTGCGCTTTGCAGGGGCCGCACGGGCAATGGTGGTGGCACTATGACGTGCGCACCGGGCGGGTGATCGAGAAGTACCCTGTGTACGCCGTTCACCAGGATGCGATGGGTCCGATGGCGTTGTATGCCCTCCAGGCGGCGTGCGGCGATGCCTGCCCGCAGGCGATTGGCCGGAGCGTGGACTGGCTGATGCAGACGCCGGAGTTGAACGGGTCCTTGGTCGACCGCGCGGCGAAGGTCATCTGGCGGAAGGTGGCCCGGCGGGAGCCCGGCAAGCTGTCGCGCAGCCTTCAGGCGATGACGAGTCGCGTGCATCCGCGGCTGCGATTTCCCGGATCGAGTGTTTTCTTCCCGCCGACGGCCATCGATTACGAGAGCCGCCCGTACCACATGGCATGGATTCTCTACGCCTGGTCGGCGGGGTCGGCCCTGGGATGCCGATCATGACTTCGGCGACGTCCGAACCGGTTCCGGTGCGCGAGTTGTTCGGCGTGCCCATCCATGCGTTGACCATGGAGCAGGTGCTGGCGGCGGTGGACCAGGCCATCCGACGGCGGGAACGGCTGCGGATCGGCGTGGTGAACGTTGCCAAGATGGTCAACATGCGGCGGGATGCCGAGCTGGCGGACTCGGTCTTGACATCGGATCTTGTCCTTGCCGACGGGATGGGCGTCGTCTGGGCGTCTCGGGTTCTGCGGGCGTCCTTGCCGGAGCGTGTGCCGGGCATTGACCTGATGATGCGGATGCTGGAGCAGGGGGCGAGCCGGGGATATCGGGTGTATTGCCTTGGGGCGACGCCGGAGGTTGTGGGGACGGTGGTTGAACGGATCGGGCAGCGGTTTCCCGGGGTCGTTGTGGCCGGTTCGCATCATGGGTATTTCAGGGAGGACGAAGAAGCCCGCGTGGCGTCCGCAATTCGGTCGGCGGCGGCGGACATTCTCTTTGTCGCCATGACGTCGCCGAAGAAGGAGCGGTTTCTGGCCCGGTGGGGTGACGAGA
>CAZBFW010000685.1:0-2809 GCA_964491135.1 uncultured Phycisphaeraceae bacterium
ACACCCTATCCTACACTCTTTCCCTACACGACGCTCTTCCGATCTCGCTTCTCCAGATCAAGTTTCCGCTGCTCCAGGGCGTTGGCACGGTCGCTTTCCGTCTTCCACCCGGTCTCGGCGATCTGGAGCTGGCTGCTCAGGCGGTTCGCCAGGTCGTCGGCGCTGCGCTTCTCCAGCGTCATGCCCGTCAACTCCGCGTCCCGCTTGGCCAGCTCCTGGGCCTTCTGCTGGCCGCCCGACTCCAGGTCGGCGATCTTGCGATCCAGCGCCGCTCGCACGTCCAACCAGGTGGCCTTCTCCGCCGCGTGGGATGCCGCCAGATTTCGCATGGCGGATTCCACCACTTGGGCGTTGGCTCGGTAGTCGTCCGCCAGCTTCTTCCAGTCGTTGGTCTGCACCACGAAGGAAATCGCCATCATCGTGAAGGCAATGCTGAAAACAGCGAGCAGAACGATGAAAACTTTGGTGAGCGTGCTCAACGGCGGTCTCCTTAAACGTGCGTGCAGCCGTGCGTAGGCAAGGTCAATCGGCGGGCTTCCTGCGGGCCCGTGTCTTCTCGGGCTGTGGGGGGAGGGGTCGCTCCGTACGCGACGCGTCCGTCCGACTCGACCGCGACAGGCAGGCCCGCCCGGCCGACTCACCCGCGCCGAAACCTGTCACCCGTATAGCCCACGGACGCGATTCTTGCAACCCCCTTTTCAGACGCGTGGGCAGGTTTTGGACCGGCGGTCCGCCGCCGCCGGGACCGCCTCACGCCGATCCCAAATGGGGCCGGTCAAACCGCAGGGCCACACCGACCGAGTCGCCGTCTGACCCCACGTCCACGCGGGTTCGAACCACGGTGGCATATTCACCCGGACTCAGCAGCCGCGGGTTGGGTTCGTTCGCGCTGTCCACACCGAGGAGCACCTCAAACCGCTGCCCGACGGCCAGCCCAAAACCGATCGGGGCCGAGACGTAGACCCCCGCCTCCGACACGTCGTGGAGCCGACAGCGCAGCACGTCACAGCCGCGCAGGGAGATCAGGCAGACCTCTGCGTCCTGCTGCTGCCGCTCACTGCTGCGACGCTCCTCCAGAGTCACCAAAGGGTCAACCGCGGTCACCGGACACCTCCGTTCCGCACGGAAAACGACTTGCCAAACACCCGTATGTCCAACCCGCCCTCGAACTCGCCACTCGATCCCCGTCGGAGACGCCCGCTCCCCATTTTCGCATAGGGCCGTGGTCACCACCAGGAAGGCGGCACGACCAGGCCGAGACGACACGGCACCCGGACACATGGGCCGCCATTAGTCATTCATTCTCATGAGGTTGCATTTTACCGCGTCCCTGCGGGGCGTCAAAGAAATTCTCCAATTTGTCAATCGCTGCTGTCAAGAAAAACCCCGCAGCCGGCTGGCCACATCCGGGTGCCGATAAGCGCAGACCCCCCCCACAAAGGTCAACATGGATCGTCCCAAAAGGTGCCAACCCAGGAAGGGAGAATTCTTACTCTTTGAGCAGATGGAAGTTACATCGAACACCCAGCGATGGCCGGGGTCGATCAACGTCACATCGGCCTCGCTGCCGGGCGCCAATGTGCCTTGCCCCTTTCGGCCGAGGATGCGGGCGGGCGTGCAACTCATACAGCCAATGAGCCCACTCACGTCAAGCTTGCCGGCTTCCACTAATGCTTTATACGCCAGCGGCCAGGCCGACTCCAACCCGATGATCCCGAAAGGGGCCTCCTTCAGGCCGCGGGCCTTCGCTTCCGGTGGATGGGGGGCGTGGTCCGTCGCGATGCAGCCGATGGTCCCGTCGACCAGTCCCTGTTGGCAGGCCTCCACGTCTGCAGCGGTACGAAGCGGCGGCTTCATCTTCGCGTTGGGCCCCAGGCGGAGGACGGCCTCTTGCGTCAAGGTCAGGTGGTGGATGGTCACTTCTGCGGTCACCGGCAGGCCGGCGGCCTTGGCCCTGCGAACCTGTTCCACCGCACCGGCGGTAGAAATGTGCGAGACGTGATACCGGGCCGGGAACCGGCGTAACAGGTCCAGGTCCCGGGCGATCATCCGCTCTTCCGCAGCCGGATCGATGCCCGGCAGGTTCAGGGCGTCGGCCACGGGGCCGGCGTTCACGCAACCGTCGCCTGCGAGTGCCGCGATCTCGCAATGCTGCATGAGCAGCGCATCGGAGGCGGCCGCCTGTTCAAAGACGGCCCGGGCCACCTCGGCATCATCCAGCCCCGCGCCGTCGTCGCTGAAGGCCACGGCGCCGGCCGCCAGGAGGGCGGGCATGTCCACGGGCGTCCGGCCTTGCCTTCCGGCTGTCATGGCGGCCACGGGGAAAACCCGGCAGGAGCCCACGCGGGCGGCCTTGTCCAGAACGAACCGGATCGTGTCCGCGTCGGCGATGGGAGGCCGGGTGTTCGGCATGCACGCGACGGCGGTGAAGCCGCCCGCGGCGGCGGCCCGGGTGCCGCTTTCGATGGTTTCCGCGGCTTCACCGCCCGGCTCGCGCAGGTGGACGTGGATGTCGATGAGCCCGGGGCAGACGATCAGCCCGGCGGCGTCGACGGTGGCAGCCCCGGCAGATTTTGTCGGACCGATGCTCGCGATTCGCCCATCGCACAGGGTGACGTCGGTCACCTCGTCGAGTTTCTGGGACGGATCGACGACGCGCCCGCCCCGGATGACAACCGTTTGCGGTGTGGATGCTTGGCCCATAGTGCCAACACCGTACGGGAAACCGGTGCGTTTGCAATCCTGCGCGCGCTCCGGACAATGGCTGCCCGGCGTGACGCGTCGGGTCCGTTCCCGATTGGCCGGGCAG
>CAZBFW010000686.1:0-2807 GCA_964491135.1 uncultured Phycisphaeraceae bacterium
AACATCGGGTGCGGCTGGCCGCCCGCCGGTCCGGACAGATCGTCCTCAGACATGGCGGACACGGCGGCGACGGCCTCCGCGTGGATGCGGTCAAACAGGGCTCGCAACTCAGAGACCGGCGGGTGGGCGGCGGCGTCCGACACCGGCGACGATCCGATGCCGAACCGCTGCCGGAAGTCCGCGGGCAGGCATGCCTCAAAAGCCTTCCCCAGGCATCGCACGTGAATCAATGACGCGATGGAGGCCGTGAGGTGCCCCACCTGCCAGGCCACGTGTGTATGCCCGGACCCGGACATGTCAAACCAGGTGGATTCCGGGACGTCGTCCAGCAGGGAGAGCGTCCATCGCCGCGCCGCCTGAAGCCGATCCGCGAGCAGTTCTGCCTTGTTCATGTCCAGTCCTTTCTTCCGCTTCCGCGGGGGGTGAGAGGGACGGCCGGATCGCTGTCGTTGCGGCCCCGTGGCTCGGTAGAATACGCTCGGATTGCTGTTGGGATCAAGGGACCGAGGGATATGCCGGGGCGGGCGTTAGAATTTGCGCGGTACGCGAGGAACTCGGACATTTGTGATGCAGTGAGGACCGTCGCATCGTGCTGACCATCGGCCCCATAGAGATCGCCCATCCGTTTGCCCAGGCGGCGTTGAGCGGTTACAGCGACCTGCCCATGCGTCGCGTGGCACGGCGGCACGGCGCCGCATACGCGCTGGGGCAGGTTGTGCTCGGCAGAAACGTCGCCCATCCCAGCGACTGGCAGCGGCGGCTGCTGCACGTTGCTCCGGACGACCATCCGGTCGGGGCCCAGCTCATGGGGAGCGACCCTCGCGAATTCGGACCGGCCGCCCGGGCCCTGGCGGACGCCGGATACGACGTGATCGACATCAACTTCGGCTGCCCCGTGCATAAGGCGGTCAGCCGGTGCCGCGGCGGCTGGCTGCTGGCGGACCCGCCCCTGGCCCTGGACATTGTCCAGCAGGTTCTGGATGCGGTCGGCGGGGACCGGCCTGTGACGGTCAAGATGCGTCGCGGGCTGGACGACTCGGCGGAAAGCGAACGGCGATTCTTTGCGATTCTGGAAGGCGTGTTCGAGCGGGGTGCGGCGGCGGTGACCGTGCATGGCCGGACCGTGAAGCAGCGATACGCCGGTTGCAGTGCGTGGGGGTTCCTTGGCCGGGTCAAACGGCACGTGGGCGACCGGGTGATTCTGGGCAGCGGGGACCTGCTGCGCGCGGCGGACGCAGTGGCGATGCTGCGCATCACCGGGGTGGACGGCGTATCACTGGCGCGCGGTGCGATGGGCAACCCGTGGATATTCCGAGAGTGTCTTGCCCTCTGGGCCGGCCGGCCGCTGCCGCCGCCGCCGTCACTGGCGGAACTGCGCGCGACTCTGCTGGATCACTTTCGCGAAGCGGTGGACTTCTACGGGCCTCGCGACGGCGGGATGATCATGCGGCGCCACGCGATGCGGTACAGCCGTTTTCACCCATGTCCGCGAAAGGCTCGCGAAGCGTTCAACGCCATGAGCGAGCCGGACGCATTTGCCGCCCTGCTGGACGCGTGGTTCACCCCGCACGGGTCGTAGCCGGGTGGCGGATCATGCGCCCTCTGTGGTGGCCGGCGCCGGCTGTGTGGTCGCCGGCGGCTTGCGGATGGACGGCGGCACGGTGCCCGGAGCCTTGCTGCCGGACGGCGTGACTCTTCGGGCCGGCGTGGCGACCCGCGACGGCTGGGGCCTCGCGGGGGACGCCTGCTGGTACATCACCTGCACCACCACCTGGGGCATGTCCGGGTCGTCGGTCTTGACGATGATGTCGTCTCGGCCCATCCGGGGCTTGTACTGGTCTGTCACGGTGAGCAGCACGTGCTGCTTGCTGTCCACCTCAACGATCTCCGTTTTGAGGGCCGGGTTACGGATGGACGCCTCCAGGAGTCGGCCGGGCTTGTTGTCGTCCCACTGGAAGGCGATGCGTTGCTGCCAGTCGGGCTTGACGTCCACGGGAATACTCAGCCGGCCGGGCACGGCGGCCACGCGGGGCGTAACCGTAGCGAACAACGACACTTCCGCCACCGGTGCCTGCTCGATTCCGGTCTCCAGTTCAATCTTCTCGCGGAAGAACTCGGCCTTGAAGGGCGGTGAGATGGTGACCTCCAGCTCGTACTCTTCGCCCGCGTTCAGCTCTCGCAGTTCGGCCCGGATGGCCTGGTTCTTGATCTCCTTGAGCTTCAGATGGAGCGGGCCGCCGTCACCCCGGGTGATCTTGGCGGTCCGGGGCGGCGAGACGTCCTTGCGCGGGATGCGGCCGAAGTTCACCATGGCCGGTGCGATGTGTACGGCTTCGAGCATCTGACCGCGGCACGTGAGCTGCACCACGGGGTTCTTCGGGTCGTTTGTGGACACCTGGATGACTTTGGTGAACTGGCCCTTCAGCTTGCCGCAACTGACGATGACGGAAAGCAGTTCGCTCTGCCCCGGCTTGATCACACGGTCGGACCGACCGTTGTAGCGAGTCCCTCACCCTCCTCCCTTGGCGTTGATCTTCAAATCCGCCGTGCCCTCGTTGCGGATCGTGAAGTCGAAGCTCAGCGTGGCGTTCGCCTGGCGCCAGACCGGATCAAGCACCACCTCGGTCTTGTCGCAGGCCCACTTCACGTTCGGGTCGGGCGGATACTCGGAGCGAGGAGTCTGGGCGCCCTGCACCGCCGGCCTGACCGTCTGTCCGGCCGGTTCGCGGGCCGGTCCTGGCGTGACAGGCTTGGGGGCCGGTTCGTCCTTTTTCGGGGCCGTGAGATCGGAAGAGCGTCGTGTAGGG
>CAZBFW010000687.1:0-2806 GCA_964491135.1 uncultured Phycisphaeraceae bacterium
GAGATAATGAGCGGTGACTGGAGTTCAGACGTGTGCTCTTCCGATCTGCGGGACGTATCGTGAATGGCACGAAGACGTCCTTTTCTGCGCCCGGGAACCCAAGAGCCATCCGCGGCAACCGCTGGAGACCCACACCGGCGGTCGAATCCGGCCCGTCCTCCGCACGCTGCCCCGGACCGTCGAGACGCTCTGCCCGGAATGCTCGTGCATCATCCTCGGCCGGTATTTTGAGCGGGACAACAACGTCTACATCGAGAAGACCTGCCCGGAGCACGGCTACGTCCGCGACAAGGTCTATACCGACGCCCGACTGTATTTGCAGGCCACCCGGCACGTCTTTCAGGACGAGCGAGGCGTACACCGACCGCAGGTTCGCGGAGGCCGGCATTGCCCCAGCGACTGCGGCCTGTGCAGCCGGCACCTGTCCACGTCATGCCTGGCCCAGATCGACCTGTCCAACCGGTGCAACCTGAGCTGCCCGGTGTGCTTCGCCAACGCCAATGCGTCCGGCCGGGTGGCGGAACCGACGTACGAAATGGTCGTGGAGATGATGCAGGCGTTGCGCGACCAGAGACCGTACCCCCCGACCGCCATCCAATTCACCGGCGGCGAACCGACGATCCACCCGGAGTTTCACCGGATCGTGGCCAAAGCGCGAGAGATGGGGTTCACGCACATCCAGATCGCCACCAACGGGATCACGCACGCAAATGCCGAGTTCGCCCGGCGGTCGGCAGAGGCCGGTCTGCACACGTTGTACCTGCAGTTTGACGGCGCGAACCCGGAAATCTACCGGTCGCTGCGCCGGGCGGACCTGTGGGACAGGAAGCTGGCGTGCGTGGAGAACTGCAAGGCCACCGGCATGAAGATCTGCCTGGTGCCCACGATCCTCAACGGCGTGAACAATGACCAGATCGGCGATATCCTGAACTTTGCCGTGCAGCACGTCGAAGCGGTCAGCGCCATCGCGTACCAGCCGGTGGCGTTCACCGGTCGGATCAGCACGCGGCAGCGGGAAGCCCAGCGATACACCCTGGGCGACCTGGCCCACGACCTGTGCCGGGCCATTCCAGGCGCCGACATCGACCGCGACTTCATGCCGCTGGGCTCGGTCGCACCGCTGTCACGCGTGATGCAATTGCTCGACGGCAAGCCGAAGATTCGCGCCAGTTGCCACAGCGATTGCGCGTTCGGCACCTACCTGTTCGTAACGCCGGAGCGGGAGGCCATCCCCATCCCCGCCTTGTTCGACTTCTTCCGGCTGATGGACAACTTCAACGACCTCGCCCATTGGATCGAGTCGCGCCGGCCGCTGGCCAACCGGTTGGACATGGCCCGCATCGCCTGGCTTTTCATCAAGAACTACCGCTGGCGCAACTACGACCGGCGGATCTCCCCCTTCACGTTCATCCGCGCCCTGCAAGGGCTCACCAACAAGGGCAAAGGCCGCGGCGAGGGCGAGAAGAAGTCCTACAAAACGCTCATGGCGGCCGGCATGCACTTCATGGACCGCTACAACTACGACACCGAGCGGATCAAGCGGTGCGTCATCCAGTACTCCACGCCGGATGGGTTTTACCCCTTCTGCACCATCAACGGCGGGCCGACATACCGGCCGTTCATCGAACAGATGTACTCCGTGGATCGGGACCAGTGGCAGCACGACCATCCGAACGTCCCGCTGCGCCCGACCCCCCACCCGGACGCCATGATGCCCTGGGCCGGACGGTACGGACGACTGGACGACGCGAGCGCGGACGGAACCGCTCCGTAAGGCGCGGCGGCACGCGCCGGGAGCGCAAACGAGATCCCCATGCGAGACCCCTACGACAGCCGGACCGAACCGCCGCAACACTCGACGGCCACTGAGCTGGGCAAGCGGTACGCGCACGGGGGCGCCGTCTCGGACAACCCCAACAAATCATCCGATCGCCCGGAGGACGGGCGCGTCTCCTCCCGGCAATACGTCGAACAGGCCCGGACGGAGCGGGCCCGGCGCACCGGCCGGGCCGAACCCGCTTCCGGCGGCAAGCACGTGCATCTGGACTATCACCACCCGCTGGAGGACTACCTCGGCACGTGGTGGATGCGGCGGCTGCTGCGGCACATCTCGAAGGACCGCCGCGGCGGCAAGACCGTTTTCGAGCAGATCGTCGAGTCGTACGCCAACCCTGACGCCCCGCTTTGGCACCGGGTGAAGTATTGGCCGTTGCATCGGTTCATCCGGAAGGTGAAGGGCGGGGTGTCGGACGAGACGTTTCGGCAGCGCATCGCCGGGCACCGCAGCACGCTGCGCGGGTTCGTGGCCACGGCCCGCAGCGTGGCGGAGTTCGGGCTGTGCCTGCCGCAGCGGTTTAGCGTGCCGCTGATCGTGATCTGGAACTTCACAAACCGCTGCAACCTCCGCTGCAAACACTGCTACCAGGACGCCAACGCCCGGCACGACGCGGCTGAGCTGACATCAGAGGAGAAGCTCCGCGTGGTGGACCAGCTTGGCCGGGCGTACGTGCCCATGGTGTCCATCGCCGGCGGCGAGCCGACCATCAGCAAGGACCTGCTGCCCGTGCTCACCCGCTGCCGCGACCTGGGCATTCATACGTCCATGGCGACGAACGGCACCACCCTGACGCCGGAGTTCTGTGGCAAGCTGGCCGAAGCCCAGTGCAAGTACATCGAGATTTCGCTGGACTCCGTGGACCCGCAGAAGCACGACGCCTTCCGCGGCCAGCCGGGCATCTGGGAGCGGACGGTGCAGGGCATGAAAAACGTCGTGGCCCAGGACGGCCTGCGGCTGGGCGTGGCCATG
>CAZBFW010000688.1:0-2805 GCA_964491135.1 uncultured Phycisphaeraceae bacterium
TCCAGGTCGGCCCGCAAGGGACCGTCGCCGACAACCAGCCCGTGGGCGACCATCCCCGCATCGCGGCATCGCCGCAACCCGTGCAGAAAGCAGAGGTGATCCTTGACGGGCGTGAGCGACCCGACCGTCCCCGCGACGAAGGCGGTCTGTGGAAGGCCCAATGCGGCCCGAACACGCGTGCGGATATCGCCGGCTTGGGGGCGAAAACGATCCGTGTCCACGCCGTTGGGCAGCAGCGTGATCCACGACGACGGAATGCCCAGTTCCTCCACAAGCTGCCGAGTTCCCGCGCGAGAGACGCACGCGTACCGCCGACACAGGCAGCGAAGCCAGCGGCAACGCATCCGATCGCGCCGGCCGAAGCCCGTATCCGATTGCAGACCGTGAAAACTCAGAATCAGCGGCGGCCGGCCGCCCAGGGCGCAACCCAGCGCCGCGTCGGCCCAGACCCCCCAGCTCCGGGCGTGAACCAGCGCCGGCCGGCACGCCCGGATGACGCGGGCCAGTCCAAGCGCCGCCGGCGCCCGCTCGCCCTGCACGCCCAGCGAGACCAGCCTCGCGGAGGCGGGCACCCGATCCGCCAGCGGCCCCGGCCCCCGCAGTGTGCAGATCACGTGATGGTACCGATCATTCGTGCCCGCAACGAGCGAAAGCAACGTACGTTCCATGCCGCCGGCGTCCAGCGCGTTCAGCACGTGGAGAATCCGGGGCAGGTTGTGACCGCCGGCCGTCATCCCGGATCCCCCTCTGTGGTTGAGCCGGCGCCTTCCGCCACCGTTCGCGACCGGTTCGGCGCATCGTCCCTCCAGCCGCGCAGCGGACGCGAAAGGTCCGCCTCCAAGACAAAGGCCGGCCCCAGCGCCGTCAACGGCAGCGTGACGCGCCCCGGAACCGGCTGCTCTCGCCGAAAGCGATAAACGGTGAGCGTCCGGGCCGGAATGCGTCCGCGGGCATTCTCCAGGTCCACGCGTTCGATGGGCTCGAACCGCTCCGTCGCGAGCAATCGCAGGAACGTATGATACGGCGGACTGTCGATCTCCGGGCGGTCCTCGGATACGACCACATCCACGCCCAGCGCCTCAAGCCGATCCAGCATCGCCTCCGTGCTTTCCAGCAACGGACGATAGTCTTTCATGCCGTCCGGCTCGCCCGAGGAAAGCGTCTTGCTGGCGCGGAACACGGCATAGCGCAGATCCGGATCACGCTGACGCACACGCCAGATGAACACCCCGTCCTGCCGGCCGTGGATGAACAATCGCCCGGTCTGCGAGGCGGCCATCGCCTGTTCCGCGGCCCGGGCATACCCGTGCAGACCCGGCCGGCAATGGGCGTACGTGTCCCAGGCCGTCGCGAGGAAGGCCGCCGCCGCCAGCGCGTGAGCCGCCCGGCGCCAGCCGGTCTGCCCGGCATAGAGAAACACGACGCCCAGGCCCAGAGCCACACCTGCCGGCCAGGCGTACGCCAGGAACCGGGGCGGCCGATACGACATGCAGAACCACATCACGACGGTCGCGAGGAACCAGGCAACAACGGGCCACGGAGCGGCGCGCCGCGCCCGGGGACCGACCAGAAGCGCCGTCAACCCCACCAGCGTGAGCAGCGCCGGCGCCATGCCGATCGACCGCAGGATCTTCCCGGGCAACCGGGCCAGCGGACCGAACCCATCGCTCGCCAGCAACGTGTGCCACGTCTGATAGTACGAGAGGTTCAGGACGTAGTACGTGCCGGAAACCGCCGCCGCCAGGAACACCGGCAGCCAGAACATCGGCCGGCGCAACACGCCCCACCGGCGGGCCGCCAGAAGCTCCACCGCCAGCGGGGCGAGCACGATCGGCGCGTGGAAGCGCGTCAGGGCAACCGCCGTCGCCGCGGAACAGGCCGCCCACAGCCACGCCAGGCGTTGCGTCCGCAGGTAGCGGCGAAACGCCAGCACGGACGCGACCATCCAGGCCAGAAACGGAATCTCCAGCATCACGTGGCCGGACAACTCGAACAGATCGGGGATCAGCCCGACGATGAACGTCGTCCAGGCGGCGGCCGCCGTGCCGATGTACGCCCGAACCCAGAACCACCAGCCGATCAGAAAGCCCGCGGTGAAAAGTCCCAGCAGCACCCGCGCCGGCGTCGGACCCACGCCGAACACGCGGAATGCCGCGCCTTCCATCCAGTGGAACAACTGCGGACTGACCAGCAACCCCAGGTTCGGATACTGGGCGAAGTATCGTTTTGCAAAACCCTCCGGATCGTCCGTCGGCCACTCGGTGAGGACGTCGCACCAGAATGCGCCCGTCATCAACTGCCGCGACTCGTCGTTGTTGTAATACGGATCACCCCCGACCCAGGAAATGCAGCCGATCAGGGCCGCATACGCCACCACCGCAAACGTCACGATCCGCTCGCTCGTCGGCTTCACGGCACGCATACCACCCCTCCCCGCTCTGCCGCGGCGCACGCATCCGCTCTCCGTGCGGAGGAGCGAGCGCCGGTCAGTTCGTCCAACATTCGTGCCAGACCTTCCGCCGCGTGACGGCGATCGTAGCGCTGCACGCCCGACCACGCCCCCTCCACAAAACCGCCGCCGCGCCGCACCATCCACTCGATGCCGAGGGAAATTTCCCCTTCGTCCTGCGGAGAGCACACCAGGTTGTCGGCAACGGCGTCGGCGAGCACGTCCGCGATGGCACCCTCACGCGGAGCCAGGGCCAGAATCGGACGGCGCACGGCCAAGTACTCGTAGAGCTTGTTGGGGACCTGCAGGTCGCTGCCGGGGCCGTCGAGACCCACGACGATGGACGCGTCCGCCCC
>CAZBFW010000689.1:0-2805 GCA_964491135.1 uncultured Phycisphaeraceae bacterium
CCCCCCCCCCTATCCTACACTCTTTCCCTACACGACGCTCTTCCGATCTGCGATTGCGAATCGCTTCCAGGTGGTCGATCGTCTTCCGCATGCTCTCCTGGCTGGACGAGTCCACCCACACGGTGTCCGGCTGCTCGCGCAGCCACCGGCCCCACTTTGGGTGTGACAACGCCCATTCCACCTTGAACGACGCGCAATTCGGCAGGAACCAGGCGCCCATCCGGTTCGCCTGAACAGCCGGCGGAGTGAGATCCAGCTTCGTCCGGCGACGCCATACGGGATTCGTGGGCTTCTGCTGCAGCACGTCCCGCACGTAGTCGAACATCCCGCCCGACTGAGACACCAGGATGTCCGTCCGGCCGTCAAACAGCTTGTCGTCAGACGGGAGGGAGGCGTAGTCAACTCCGGCGGCCGCAACGTTCATCACCAGAACCTGCCGGCGGCCCAGCATCCACTGGTTGGCCGTCAGCGGCAACGCCCTGTCCGGCGGCAGAGTCCAGGGCGGGGGCATGGCGTCAACGTAGTGATCCTCGATCCTGAAGTAGGCGTCGGGATCGCGAATCCAGTCTCCGCCACTGCTCACGTCGCCCGGCTTCACGTGGCCGTAAGAGACCAGTTGCAGGCTCGAACGCAGCGACGGGTCGAGAATGCTGGCCGCCTCGCGGCCGGTGAAGAACGTCACCACGTCTGCGCGCGGCAGCTCGGGACGCATCTCACCCTCGTCATCGTCCCACACCATCCGCTCGGGATCACCGCCGCCGGGGAACTCCGCCCCGTATGGATCGTCCGGCAGCGGGTAGAGGTCCCTCTGTGTGCCGGTCCAGTGAACCCTCACGCTGCGGCACTCCAGCACCATCATGGAAGAGCCCGGTCGGACCGCCCGCAGGTCCTCCTGCAGCATGCGCTCGTGCATCCGCAGCCGCTCGCTGAGGTTCGTGAGGGCCTTGGCCTGTCCGGTGGAGCGCAGGGTCAGGCTGAAGACGGTACCGGCCATGGTCATCAGCATCACGAGAATGCCGATGGCCACCACCAGCTCCACCAGGGTAAACGCGCCCGGCCGACGGCGGGTTGCCGCCATAATCGTCGCGTTCACAGCAGGTTGTGACGTTTGTCGCGTCATGGCACTTCTATTGTCGCCCCCAAACAAGTGTCGGTCCACACCGGTCTGCCAGACCTGCGTGGGCCGAACTTATCGGACCTGAAGACCGGCTAGATCCCGGCGCGTCGGGACGGTCCCACAGGCCCACAGCGTCCAGAGACCGGCTGGAAAGCCGGTCCCACAAAGAGAAGCCGGTCCCACAAAGAGAAGCCGGTCCCACAGGCCTATAGCCTGAAGCTCGCCACAGCGAGTCGCCCGTGGCGACCCACAGCCTATTAGGACTATGGTCGCACCACGAGGGTCCGGGTCTCGATGCCGATCACCGGCTGAACGCCCTCAAAAACCGGTTTCCCATCGAGCCGCGCCGCCTCGGCTGGGGGCGGGTACACCCAAACCGTGCGAAGTCGGTCACGGTCCTCGATGTACTCGTTCAGGTCGCGGTTCGGGGCCAGGTCCTCTCGCGTGATCTCCTTGTCCACGGTCAGGATCGCCCGGCTGTCGTTGTCGTACAGCCGGCGGCGGGTGACGGTGTAGACCTGGCCGCTGAGTTCGTCGATGAACCAGGCGCCGCGCGGCAGGATCTTCGTCACGATGTCGCCCGTCTCGCCGGACAGGTCACTCGAACCGGAGTTTGCGATGACCTCACCCGGCACCCCGCGGACGGCGTTTGCATCGGTCGTATCGACGGGATTCGGCACGTACACCTGGACCCGCCAGGGCGTGGGCAGGACGGTGTCAAACGCGGCGGGCATGGCCTGCGGCTCGGCGACGGTTCCGTCCGGAATGACGGGTGGCCAGTCCTGGCCTTCGCCGTTTCGGAACTCCTGCCGCGGAAACCGCGATCCGCTCTGGGTCCGCCGAAGCGTAGCGTAGTAGACGGTAAACACCCGCGGATCATCCCACGTGGCACGGTTCAGGCCGCCGATGGCCATGCTGTCGTAGGTGATGCCTTCCTGATCGAGGGTTGTGCGCAGGTCATCGCCGTTGTTCAGCCGGACGAGAGCCGCCCAGGCGTAGCGGCGGCCACGGAGCCTGGCGTACCAGTTGTCGATGACCAGAGCCTGGTCCGACGCGCTCGACGGCACTGCATTGGGGTCGCTGGGGTCCAGCTTGAGGGGCAGGGCGGGAAGGAACCGGTCCTCCAGCAGCACCTGTGGCTCGGGTACGGAACGTTCGCCTTGCACATTGCGGACGATGGCCATGGCATCCGCGGTCTCGAGCAGATGCGGTTCGTCAGGTACGAACGCCTCGTTCATGAGCGCCGGCAGCCAGTCGATGCCGGCCGCGGCGGATTCGTACACCGTCGGGTCGGCGGCCATGTTGTACGCGTTCAGCGGATGGACGCGGTTGTCGGTCCCGTGGAACCCACCACCCCGGGGGAAAATGCCCAGGTCACCCGGAAAGCTGGTCTGGCCCTTGGTGAAGCAATCGTGAATATTGGATTGCCAGGTCCAGCCCGGGGGATTGGCGCTGAAACCGTCGTCTCCAAAACCCTGGGCCACGTCGGGCAGGAATCGGGCGATCCGGAACTTCGTGTTCACGATCGCCTCGGCGGAGGTGACGGCGTTACCAACGTTTGTCTCCTCGATCTGGTCGCGGGCCTTGGTCCAGGCGATGGGGAACATGCTGGCCACCATCAGCAGGCCCACGCCGAGGATGACCACGGCGATCATGAGCTCGGCCAGCGAGAACGCCCGGCGGCGCCG
>CAZBFW010000690.1:0-2801 GCA_964491135.1 uncultured Phycisphaeraceae bacterium
ACACCCTATCCTACACTCTTTCCCTACACGACGCTCTTCCGATCTCACGAGGGCCGCGGCGACCGACAGGCCGAGCAGCATCGTGACGACCGGAATTCGCCAGGTGTTCGATAAGGCTCTCCATGCCATGGCTTGTCCTCCCGGGTTGTGGAACACGGCGGCGCCGTTGACGCTTCGAAGGCAGTGCCCATACTATAGCTTCGCCTTGCGTGGCGTTCAAGGAAGGTGGAAGAACTCCATGAGTTCCGTTCCGCAGGATCTGCAGCCGCTCATCAACCAGCGTGTCGTGCTTGATACGTTCGGCCCCATCGTGTATCTGGGTACTCTCGTGGAGGTGACCGAATCCGGCGCGTGGCTGTCCGGCGCCGATGTCCATGACTGTCGCGACGGGCATGCCACCAAGGAGCTGTACGTGCTGGACGCCAGTCGCGATGGCATCAACCCCAATCGGCAGCGCATTTACGTGCTCTGGGCGGGCATCGCGAGCATCTCCCGCCTGGATGACGCGGTCGGCGACTGACCGAGCCTCATGCGGAAAGGCAAGCATCCATGAAGTTGTTGGTAACCGGCGGGGCAGGGTACGTGGGCAGCTTCTGCGTCCGGGCCCTGTGCGATCGCGGCCACGACGTCGTCGTGCTGGACAATCTCAGCGCCGGGCACGCGGACGCGGTTGATCCGCGGGCCGTGTTCGTGATGGCGGACCTCGCCGATGCCCGGGGTCTTGAGACGCTCATCCGCGATGCCGGTTTTGACGGCGCGCTGCATTTCGCCGCGTACCTGAACGTCGGGGAATCCGTCGCCGAGCCGCTGAAGTACTATCGCAACAACGTGATCTGCACCATCACGCTGCTGGAACTCATGCAGAAGTACCAGGTCCTGCGCCTGGTGTTCAGCTCCACCTGTGCAAGCTACGGCATACCGGCCGCCGTTCCCATCACGGAGTCCATGCCCCAGGCCCCCATCAACCCCTACGGCAACACCAAGCTGGCAATGGAGTGGGCCATGCGCGATTCCGCCAGAGCCTGGAAGCTCGGCGTTACGTGCCTGCGCTATTTCAATGCGTGCGGCGCGGCCGCCGACGGCAGCCACGGGGAAGACCACGATCCGGAGATCCACCTGATCCCCGTGGTTCTCCAGGTCGCCCTTGAACAGCGTGAAAACGTCCAGGTCTTCGGCGTGGACTACCCCACCCGCGACGGCTCCTGCATCCGCGACTACATTCACGTCGACGATCTGGTCGACGCCCACGTCCGGGCCATCGAAACGCAGGAGCCGGGAGAGTTCCGCGCCTACAACGTGGGGACCGGCGTGGGAACCTCCGTCAAGCAGGTCGTGGAGGCCGCACGAGAGGTCACCGGACACCCCATCCCCACCAAGCCCGCGGCCCGCCGGCCGGGTGATCCGCCGGAGCTGTACGCGGACCCGGGCAAGCTGATGGCGGAACTGGGATGGGAGCCCCGGTACACGGACATTCGGGAGACCATTCAGACCGCCTGGGCCTGGCACCGATCGCACCCGCATGGGTATGGGCGTGTGTGAGCGTCGTTGAGACCCTGCGTCCATTAACCTGAGATACGGCCGATAGTTAGGAGGAATTCCCATGGGGTGCCTCCAAATGGCCGCAACCTTTGGAGCGGTCGCCGGTTACAAGTGGGGAGTCTTCCGTATAATGGGCCATGAGACAAGAACTTATGGCGATCATTTCCGGATGTTCCTTTATTTCTGCGGCGCCGGCGGGTAGACTCTGGCACATGGCGCGGGGCAGGTACTTTCGACGGCGGCCCGCAACGGGTCGGCCGGAACGGAGTTCTGAGAGCGACACATGAGTAATCGACCCAACGCAGCAGCGACTGGCGCCGCCGGTCTGGGGGCGTCCAGCTACCTGGAGTTTGAGAAGCCGCTCTTACGCATTCAGTCCGAGATTGAGGAGCTACGCCGTCGCGAACAGGAGTCCGACCGCGATTTTTCCAAAGATATCGAGGAAATGACGAGCCGGCTCCGCTCCATGACCAAGCGGATGTACTCCCACTTGACGCCGTGGGAGACGGTTCTGGTCGCCCGGCACCCGCAGCGCCCTCTGTTGACCGATTACCTCCGCCTGATGGTCCGTGACTTCTGTGAGCTGGCCGGTGACCGATGCTTTGGGGACGACCGGGCGATTGTCACCGGGTTCGGGCGGATCGGCCCTCACAAGGTACTTCTTGTCGGCCACAACAAGGGGAAGGACACGAAGGAGCGCATCGCGTGCAACTTCGGCTGTGCCCATCCGGAAGGGTATCGCAAGGCCCTGCTCAAAATGAGGTTGGCGGCCAAGTACGGGGTGCCGGTGGTCTGTCTGATTGACACGCCGGGCGCGTATCCGGGCGTGGGGTCGGAAGAACGCGGGATCTCGTACGCCATCGCTGTGAATCTGATGGAGATGTCCCGGCTGCGCACGCCGATCGTCTGTGCAGTGATCGGGGAGGGAGGCAGCGGCGGCGCCCTGGGAATCGGGGTGGGTGACAGCGTGGCCATGCTGGAACATTCGTTCTATTCCGTCATCTCGCCGGAGGGCTGCGCGGCCATTCTCTGGCGCACGGGCGAGCAGCGCAAGAGGGCGGCCGAGTCGCTGAAACTGACCGCCAAAGAGCTCAAACGGCTGGGCATTGTGGATCAGATCATTCCGGAGCCGTTCGGCGGGGCGCACCGGGACCCGGCCACTGCGGCCGCCAGCCTGGAGTCGTACATCGCGGACACGCTCCGTGAGTTGAAGCGATACAAGATCGAAACCATCCTGAAGAAGCGGTACGAGCGCATTCGCA
>CAZBFW010000691.1:0-2791 GCA_964491135.1 uncultured Phycisphaeraceae bacterium
CACCCCCCTACCCTACACTCTTTCCCTACACGACGCTCTTCCGATCTCCGCGAACAACGCTGCAGCCACCCCAGTTGTATGTTTCATGACAACGCCCTCCGGGTCAGGATCCTCGCGGGGCCGAATACCGAGCCCCTGGAGGCGGGAACTTAACTATAGGCTCCGGATCGCTGTCCGCCAATGCCCTCTGACCGCCGTGCGTTCCACCGCGTCAGCCGCCCGATTCCGGCTCGTTACCGGACGTTCGCCGGGCGGCAATCTGCACGTGGGCCGCCCGCCCCAGAGCGGCTGCTTGCCGCGACAGCCTTGTCTCCAGTCGCGTCAGCACCCGGCGTGCGTCGGAATCGGCCAGGAGGTCGCGATAGTGTCGCATGGGCAGCACCGTCTTGCCCATCACGTCCACGACCTCGAAGCCGCACTTCTCAAACAGGCTGACCGCCTGAGCCGGCGTATACGTCCAGATGGGAAACTGCTCGTCGGGATCGGCCGTCAGCCAGTGCGTCCGGCCCGTGCGCAGGAACGCATCCAGCGCGGACACATCACGTTGCTCGAGATAGTGATCCACGGCCGCCAGGCGGTTGTCCAGCGTGGCCACCAACATGCCGGCCGGCCGGAGCTTGCGACGAATTTGTCTGAGTGCTCGGGTCGGGGACTGCGTGCATCCGATGGGATCCCCCAGGGCCAGGGCCAGGTCAAAGGCCTCGTCGGGCAACTCCGACAGGTCGCACAGGTCCGCCTGAAGGAATGTGGCTCGCCCGGCCCGCCCGACCGCCTCGATCTTGCGTCGCGCCTGCTCGACCATCGCCCCGGACACGTCGACGCAGGTGACGGCATATCCGCTGTCCAGGAGTCGCAGCGCCCACTTTCCGGTCCCGCAGCCAAGATCCAGCGTGGGAGCCGCATGTGTGGACGGCAGGAACGGCCTGAGGCCTTCCCATGTCAGTGCATCGTGCCACTGCCAGAATGCGTCCTCATAACTGGCGTCGTACCGGCGGGCGACCCGGTCGTGATAGCGTCGTACGGGCGGTTTCGACCTGCGGCGGCTCATACGGAGGCGAATTCTACGTCCGCGGCCCGGGTCTGCCAAATCGGCAGCCCTTGACCGTTTCACGCCGTTCTGCGACGATTCAAGGTCTGGCAAGAGCCGAGGTTGAGGAGTCTCAGGGAGTCGGTCAGATGATTAAGGCGGTGGATCTTCGCAAGGGGCGGGCGGTCATCCACGAAGGCAAGCCGTACGTCGTCCACGATGCCCAGCACGTGGCCAAGGGCAACAAGGCCAGCTACATGCAGACCAAGCTGAAGGGCATGATGGACGGGCTGATTATCGACGTGCGCTTTCGCGTGGATGACCGGCTGGAGCAGCCCTTCGTGGACAGCCGGGAGTACGAATACCTGTATCAGGACGGCGAAGACTTCATCCTGATGGACACGACGAGCTTTGACCAGATTCACGTGGGCAAGGACGTGGTGGGCGATGCGGTGAAGTTCCTCAAGCCCAATGAGAGGGTCACCACCCAATTGCTGGACGGCCAGATCATCTCCCTCGAGCTGCCCCACGTGGTCGAACTGGAAATCGTGGACACGCCGCCGGTGGTGAAGGGGTCCACGGTGACGAACCAGCCGAAGGACGCCGTGCTGGAGACCGGGGCCCGGGTGCGGGTGCCCGCGTTCATCGAACCCGGCGAGCGCATCCGCGTGGACACACGCTCCGGCGAATACGTGGAACGGGCCAAGTGACCGTAGTTCACGTCAACGACAAACGGCCGGCCACTCTTGGCGCGGCCGTTTTTTATGCGCGGCGGATGACATGACCGGTAATTCCAGCGGGAGCGGCGCGGATCGCCGCGCGGGGTCGAGACACGTCGTCATGCCGGATTCCGGCCCTCTTGCGCCCCGCGCCAAGGAAAATTCCGGAATTTTTTTTCGCCACGGCGGTCCGCCGGAAAAGACCACCTGCGCCACGAATTCGCGGGGCCGCTCACGGCTTGGGCGCAAGCGGTCGAAGGGCGTCTCGTCGACTCCGTCCGGTCGGAGGCGCAACCGACCGCACGGCGTTCGTCCAAGGCGCCGAACGGCGGCGGCCATTGTCTTTTCACACGGCGCGGCGCCGGACGTCGATCGGCATTCCGGCCGCGACAGGGGACTGCGCAGTCCCGGACCCACACCCGGCGGAAAGTGAGAAATTCAAAGGGGAAATGGGCATTTCCTCGAAATTCGTAGTGCCACTCAGAGACACTTTCTTGGTGCAGAGACAGGATGTCGCACACCCGGCGGCGCTGCCGGGGGCGCCCCTCTCGCCGCAGGCGGCGAGCGCGCGAACGATGGGCACAACGCCACGTGTTGGCACCCTCGAACGGTCCGAACAGCAGCTTCGCCTGATGCGGGTTTGCGGGGCGCACGGCGGCGCCGACGGTGCCGTTCGGCGCGAAAACTGAAGAAATCGGCGGGGAGCGGCCGATACAAAACTGGAGACAATTTGCAGGATTTTTTTTGACAGGTTTTTTTGGCCTGCTACCATTTGCGATCAGAAAGGAGGTGATGTCCATGGCGAAAAAGCGCAAGGCTGCCAAGAAGAAAGGCGCCAAGAAGGCAAAGAAGGCCGCGAAGAAACGCAAAAAGAAAGCCGCGAAGTAACGGGCGTACCCGACTTGCGGCGAGGTGAGCCCGGTCTCTGGTACGCGCCACGGTGAGTGGAGACAGGGATCGCCTCCGATCAGTCTTGTTCACAAGACTGCACACGAAATGAGATGGAAGAACCGTAGCGCCACGGCGATCTTCCATCTCATTTTTT
>CAZBFW010000692.1:0-2790 GCA_964491135.1 uncultured Phycisphaeraceae bacterium
CCCAGGCCGAAAAAGCCGAAGCCCGGCTCACCGCCGCCCCAGCCGTAGACGATGGGCAGTCCGGTGGTCAGGCCGTTATAGGGGTCGATGGCGAAGGCGTCGTCAACGTCCGGGATGCCGTCGTTGTCATCATCAGGATCGTTTCGATCGGAGATGAAGTCGCCGTCAAAGTCCGGGGGGACGCTTCCGGGCGAACAGGGGTCGGCGCCGTTGTCGATCTCGTCCGCGTTGCTGAAGCCGTCCCCATCCTCGTCGAGTTGCCCGTCATAAACGCCGGTACAGTTGCTGAAATCCTGCGGCTCAAACACCACGATGGCGCTGTTGTCAAAATCGCCCGACCAGATGGTGCCGGGGAAGAGGCCGTCGTCCCCCACGGCCGTCACGTCCAACTGCTTGCCGCCGACGTTGGCAAACAGCGTGCTGACGCCGACGGCCTGGTCGCCGGCGGCGTTCAACACGATTCGTTCGATGGTCTTGAAGTTCCAGGTGGCCGCCATCAGGTTACCCTGCATGGCCCCGCCGAAGTTGCCGGCGGTGTATTCCACGATCCCGTTGACCGACGAACCCCACACGTGCAGGGCCCCGTTCGCCACGCCGGGAACGAGGTAATCGCACTGCCGCGGGTCGGACGAGCCGGGCGGGATCGGAGACTGGCCGGCGATGGTGTTGCCCTCACTGGCCCGGAACGGGTTAGGATGTCCGGCGTAGTACGTGCCCGGCGGATCGACGTTCACGTTTCCCAGGTAATGCAGGCTGTCGCCGTGCGTGCTGCCGCCCCCGGTGGGCAGGCCGGGCGGCACGTCGTTGCTGCACGGCGGCATTCCGAAGGACGTCCAGTCGATGGGGCCCCAGCCGGCGTTTGCCCCGTTGTCGACGGTGTACAGGCGTCCGTCGGCGGTGAGCACCACGTCATACGGGTTGCGATAGCCGGGAGAGTACACCTGCACTGGTCCGCCCGGCTCGATGATCGCCTGGTTGGCCCCGTTGTTTCCGCCGAACGGATCGTTCTCGTCGCTGCCGCCGGGGCCGGTGTTCGGCCGGGTCGGGTCGTCCAGCGTGGGCAGATCGTAGGGCGGGGCAGCCAGGTCCGGGTGGCCCAGGTCAATCTGCAGGATCGCGGCGGACAGCGCGTATTCCGGCTGCCAGGCGAAGCTGTGCGACGGGACGCCCATGTTCGTGTGTCCGCCCTGGCCGAGGTAGAGGACATTCGTGTTCGGATCGAGCGCCATGCCGTTGGGCGAGTGGTTCTCTTCGTTGCGGGGCAGGCCGCGGACCAGGACGTCGTGGACCCAGACGGCGCCATTCCACGTCAGGCGCGACAGGGTGCCGGAGTTGGTGTCCAATCCCGAGTCGCTGCCGATCGCGATGCGCGGATCGGACGACGTGACGTAGAGAACCGGATTCGCGGCGGTGCCGACCACCAGGATTCCGGTGACCTGCCGCTTGGTGATGCTCGGGTTCAACGTCCCGTCATCGTTATGATTGGGCAGGTTGCGGACCAGGTCGATGGTTTCGGTGCCGGTGACGACGTAGTCGCCCACGCCCTGGCGGGCAATGGTGTAAGCCTTGATGAATCCGTCCTGCTGCGCCACGTAGAGCCGATCGTCCGGGCCGAACTGCAGCGACGTCGGGTTCGTCGAGCTGCTGCCGGCCAGTGTGCTCTTGGAAAAGCTGATCGGCTGGGCGAGGGCCGCGCCAGCTGCCCAGAAGCCCGTCACGAGCAAGCAGAGAAGGCAACCGCTTGGGATTCTCATCCGCCGGGATGTGTTCATGTGCTAACCCCTCGTGTTCCTCATGAAGAAGTCCTGGCGGCCACGTGTAAGGACAGACCGCCTGCAGGCCGGCGATCGTTTGTCGCCCGCCGGCCCGACATACGACGCCGGCCACATCGCGTTCGCGAGGCGACACCTCATGGCCGCCTGTGAACGATTCGAGGCGTCCGGAGCCTCTCCTCCATAATGCGCTCGATAAGGCCCGTGCCCGACGTAACCCGAACGCCGATTATAGGAACCGGGTTTTCGAAGAATCAATGTGTGCGGGTTGCACGCGACAACTTCGCATCGCTGATACCGCGTCAGCAACCCAAACGCCGGGCGCCACCCGGCACCACGCGGCATAACCTGCCGTGTGCAATGAGCTTGCAGCCGCCGACCGGCGGGCCATCTCCGACCGGTCCGACGTGTCCCACACGCCCGATCCGTCCATCTTGTCCATCCCGTCCATTTCGTCCACCATCCCCCCGCCCGCGAGCAAGCAACCGGCTCCACGCCGATCCAAACAAATGGATGTCCCCGGCATCCTCTCCGCAGCCGTCACTCGTCCTTTGCGGGACTGGGATATGGGTGGGTTGAGCCAATCCGGCCTTCAGAGGCCGGTCTATCCTCGCGCCGGCCCACGCGGTTTCCTCTCTCGCTGCGACCGAAGCCCGCACCTCAAGCAGTCGTCGCCGGCCACGGCCTGCGTCCTTCACTCCGTGCCTTCGTGCCTGTTTCTGCGTTTTCCCCGTCCACCCGCCATGCTCTTGCGACGGAGCCCTGCGCAGAAACAGCCGCACACGGCTTGACAGGCGACCGTGTTCGCCGATCCTTCGGGAACGACCCGTTGATTCATTCGCTTTGGATGGAGGTGTTCGCGTGCTCTCGACCGCACGGACCTTGGCGGCGGCCGGCGTGATGGCAGCGATGCTGGTCGGCGGGCCGGGCTGCCGGCGAGCGCAGCTTGAGACCGGCGCGCGACGAGTGGTCACCGTCTGGGCGCACCACGGCCAGCCGGCCGAACGGCAGGCGATGG
>CAZBFW010000693.1:0-2770 GCA_964491135.1 uncultured Phycisphaeraceae bacterium
ATGGAATCTCGTGACTGGAGTTCAGACGTGTGCTCTTCCGATCTTGTAGTCGAACCGGAAGCAACCGTTGGTGTTTATGTCCGCTTCGAAACAACCCTGGAACGCTGCGAAGTCCACCATGTCACGATCGCCGTCGTAGTCGATGTCGCCGCGGACGTAGTCAAAGTGGTCGTCCGGGTTGAAGACGTCGATTTCCTTGATGATGGGGCCCACGAATGCCTTTTGCCGGCCGTCAATGTCCCGATCTTCCACGTCGGGGCAGTCCATCTGGTACTGCGGCGACTCCTGCGCGTTTCCCTGCCACGGATCCAGGAAGAAACTGGTCGTGTTGTCCACGCAGTAGAAGACGATGCGCAGGTCCGTGCAGCCGGGGATCATGACCTTGGCGTCACGATCCAAAACCTCCGTCAACGAGCCTTGCCAGAGGCCCGGGTTCCCCACGCCGACCGGGCCCGTCGCGACGTCCAGAGCCAGGGGCACAAATTCGTCGAACCCGACCAGCCCGGAGAACAGGTCGCCGTGGGCCGGGCAGATCCCGTCGCCACAGTCCCCCTGCCGGTAGTACACGTCGTAGTTGTGGAACACCCGGCCATCGCGGTTGAGCAGGTTGCCGCCGATCACGCGGATGTAGCCGATGTCCGTCGGCTGGGAGAAGCCGTAGCGCACCACCAGCGAGGCCCGGCCGTAGTCTCGCAGCACGCTCTTGAGCACCGGACCGGCCACGCCGTCCACCAGGTCGGGCATATCTCCGTTGCCCGTCAAGGGGTGGAACCCGTCGCTCGGCTGCAACTCGTTCAGGGGCAGGCAGAGCACTGTGGACTTCATCAGCCACGAGTACACCTCCTGGCCGGGGGTCAGGTCGATTATGCCATCCGTGTACGGCGCGATGGCGCTCTCGTTGATCCCCTGATCAAGCGGCGTTCCGTCCGTATTCACGCCGAAGCCGTTGATCAGGTCGGTCGCGCTGACGCCGTGGCTCAGGTCGGCGAAGTCGTATTCCAGCTCGTAGCGGGTGATCACGTCTGCCTGCGCCGCCAGCCCGCTCATGGCCAGCATCAGAACGGCCACATGCCAGGTCAATCTTTGTGCGTTCATATTCCTTCCAGCCTCCTTTGACGAAGTGAATTACCACCAGAGTGAGTCGATGCCGTAATTCAAGGTCGCGTTCGCCTTGACGCTGATCGACCCCTGCGCTCCGCCCGCCGCCTCCGTCAGTTCACGGAAATAGGCCTTCTTCTTCCATTCCACGTGGCCGTCGCCATACATGACATTGGAGCCGTCCAACCGCGGCGGCCGGAAAGCAGAGACCGTGGGGATGGCCTTGCCCCACCCCTCGCCGTGGTTGATCCGCCACTTGCCACCGCCGCGCCAAGCCGCGACCATGTCGGCCATCAGCACGCGAGTGGAGTCGGGCTCCGTCTTCACGTGGAGCCGGCGCTTTTTCAGGATGTGATCCTTCAGGTCGCCGGTGACGCCCGGCCCCACGCCCTGTCCATTGGGTCCGGCGGGGTCATTACGACATTCGTGAAGCCCGCCGGCGTACGAGTAGCCGATGTGGATGTAGTAGTCCTCTACGTTTGCAATCCCATACCCCGTGTCCAGCCCCGAAAGGAACTGCGAATTGTCGATCTTCTCTGCCGGTGCGAGTGGGCAGTAGAACACCTCGTGGGCCATCGTCCGCTCACCGTTGTCGTTGGCCCTCAGCCCGCCCATGTATGAAGCGATCTCCTTGTGCACGGCGTACGCCCACATCCCGGTGCCATCGCGCACGCCCTCGGCGGGGAGCATGGCGTTCTGCGACGGGAACCGATTGTAGCTGTGATTGTAGCTCATGAGTGCCACGCCGATGTCATGCAGCCTGGTGGCGCAGAGCGTCAGCTTGGCCTGGTCCCGGGCTTTTTTGAGGGAAGGCAGCAGGATGGAGATCAGCAGGGCGATGATCGACACCACCACCAGCAGCTCGATCAGCGTGAAACCTCGGGGTCGTCTGCGAACGGATGTGCTGCACATGGAGTACCACCTTCGTCGTTGAGTTGCAGGGCGTGCGTTGCCGATGGACCGGGAATGTCCGCGGCCCGGGCCTCCCCACGCCGGTCTATTCTAGTCGGTCGCGCGCGTCACTGCAACCGCTTGTCCCGGCAGCGAACGCCTGCCGCCTCAGGCAGTGTCAACGCGAGGCAGCATGCGTCTTCCCCTTAGAGTATATCGGGCCTTGAGGGCCAAAGGCCAGAGTTGGCCCGGCCGGCGGAGCGAGAAAAAATGCACGAGGCCCGGTGCCGTCCGCCGCCGACTCTTTTCGAGCTGATCGAATCCTGTCACGGGATCGCACCAGCCCGGAGTTGGATGAGGGACAACGAGTGCCACCAAAGGCCACCAGAGCGGCTGCGACGCCGATTCTCTGACCGTTTCCGGTCACATTGGCCCGTGGGGCATTGCACGGCCATCGGGCCCAGCGACGCCAAACGTCTTTCGGCGCCCGCACCATCGCGGAATTTCCGCGGGAGAAACGATCCCAGGCGGCCCGCACAAGGGGCGGTTGGAACGCCGGCAGACGGTGGGCGCGCGTGTCTGTTCAACGCGATCTGCTTGCGTCAGCCGCCACGCAGAGCTACAATAATGGACAGTTCGGGGGCGACGTGCGAATCACAGCAGGTCGCACCCGCCGACCGCAGAACCAGTTGTTGGGCGGGCGGAAAAGTACGCGTTCTCTCTCTTTCGTGTGAAACGGTTCGGAGTATGGGAAAGCAGCGACGCATCTCTGACAGGTTCC
>CAZBFW010000694.1:0-2757 GCA_964491135.1 uncultured Phycisphaeraceae bacterium
TGGTAGCCGGCGCGGCGAAGGTGGTCGGAGACGAGGATGGTGGTGTTCGGCAGCTTCTGGCAGAGCAGGCGGACGCCGTTGTTCTGCGGATACTTTCCGCTGAGCATGGCCGCCACGCTGGGTGTGGTGATGGCGGCTGGAGCGTAGGCACGGTCAAAGACGGTGCCTTCGCCGAAGAAGCTCTGAAGCTGGGGGGTGGTGTCGCGGGCGTAGCCGTAGAGGCTGGTGTGGTCCGGGCGCATGGCGTCGATGCACAGGATGAGGATGTTCGGACCGGCCACCACGGAGCCGGGCTGGGCGTAGAACTCCTCGATGGAGTACGGGATGGCGACGCCGGCCCGCGGGCGGACAAAGAAGGAACCGGTGAGCAGGATGGCGACGCCGGCGAGCAACACCGGCCAGATGCTCCGGTTCTTCTGTCGTGCCGCGTGACGCCCCACGCTTGTCGGCAGGCGGTTCCCGATGACCTGCATGATGCAATCTCCGGGTGGGTTCCGGGCGTTCGGCCGCCTGTCCCACGGGCCGCCGCACGCGCGGAGTGACTCCACCTCCCTGTGTTTATCGGAAACGACGGGGCATGAATTGACGTTTGCCGGCGCGGAACCCTGCGGCGGCGGGTGTTTTATCGGACGATAGGGCCGCGGGGACCCGGAGTCCACGACCCGAGTCTACGCGAGGCTCATGAGCACAGCGAACAGGATGGCCGGCAGCAGCAGACCGACCGTCAGCTGGAACGTCAGAAGCAACGTTCGGCGGAAACCCACGCCCGGCTCCCGGTCGAGGTCTTCACCGCACAGCAACGCTACGGAGGCACGCCCCTGCCGGATGGCCCGAGCCAGGGCCCGTCGACGGGAAATGCCCTGGGCATTGAGCGCGGCCGCAATGATGAAGAGCACCGGGGTCACCAGGGCCAGTGCTGGGCTTTCCAGGACGGCAGCGGTCGGGGCAGCAACCCAGAAGAAGATCACCAGGCCAACGCAGCGAGCGATCGCCGCTTTCCTGCTGATGGGTCGGGGCGGCATCCTCTCGTATTCGGTCAGCACGTCGGGGTCGAACGGGTTGCCGCATTCCGGGCAGCGGTTCTCGGGCAGGCCGGTGAGGTTGTAGCCGCAGGTCGGGCAGTAGAGCGTGGGCATAGTCGCGTCCCTCCAAGGTCGGCGACTCCCTGTGGGAGACGCACGCTCATTGAATCCTAGGTGGGGTCCCTTGTGGCGATCCAGACGATGTTCGTACGATCTGGTATGATGGCCGAGGCGCGGCGCGCCGCCGAGGCTGCCCGATCACTCGATGAGGGGAACCGAAACGCGCAGGACCACCATGGATACCAGGAAAGCAGTCACGAGCATCGCCAGGATGATGGCCTCCGTGACGGTCCGGACGTAGGCATGTGCTTCCGCGCCGGGGTTGAACTCCAGCAGGGCGCCGGGATGACCCGATCGAACCGCACGGCGGACGGCTAGGCGCAACGCGATTTCCCGCGAGTCCTCCATCATGAGGTTGAGGATGCTGACAGAGAGGAGCAACGCCGGCCCCAGTCCCGGCAAGCCGCAGAGGGCCACGCAGAAGGACTGCAATGACCAGAACAGGCTCAGCCACAGCAGGCAGCGCACGGTAGCTACCCACGGCGTGATGGGTCGGAGGCCATCCTCCAAGGACGCGGCGAGACGTTGCGGGTCGAATCGCCGTCCGCACTCGGAGCAGCGGTTCTCCGGCAGGCCAGTGAGGTTGTAGTCACGGTTGGGGCAGTACAGCGTGTGCACGTGAAGTCCCCCGCAGCCCCCGCTGAATCGTCTGAACCGTCTGCCGCGAGGTTATACGTGCGTGGATGCCCGACGGATGCATTAGAGCATCAGCGAGAGAGTGAGAAGGATGCTGAAGGGGAGCAATCCGCACAGAAGCTGCGCCGCCAGAATCAGCGAAGTCAATCGGCGCACGTGTGGGTTGGCGCGCCCACTTCCATCAACCTGGAAAACACAGGTGGAATCCCCACGGAGCGAATCGCGGTAAGCGATCAATCCACGGGCGAGTTCGCGGGCGTTGTCAAAAGCAAGCGCGATGAAGACCGCCGTCGCCAGCGGTACAAACAGGAGGCTGGCGCAGGCACCAATGGACAGCGTGAGCAGGGAGCCGGCCCAAAACAAGCCTACGAGCGCGGCGCACCGCACGATGACCATGGAGAGGGGAACAGGGTGCACGATGATGGAGTATCGTTCGGCCAGGGCAACCGGGTCGAAGGGCCGGCCGCATTCCGGGCAGCGGTTCTCGGGCAGGCCGGTGAGGTTGTAGCCGCAGGTGGGGCAATAGAGCGTTGCCATCATGTTGCCTTTCCAACAGCGCCGTGCCATCGACGTCGCCTGATTGTACGTAGCGGTCGGACGGAATCGCCACCGCCATCGTGTCCGATCCTGTAACGTGGTGGACCGAAATCCTCAGCTCGATCCCGCTCTTGTGGGAACCCCCGGTCACGACGTTCACCATGGCCAAGGGGCGCCTTTGCTTCCTCAATATTGAAGCACTGGCGCAAAGGCGCAGAGAGGTATCAGGATCCACAGCGCAAGCTGCACGATTGTCAGGACGACCGTCCAGAAGATGCTCGGAGTGACTCTCACCTCGGCCGGCGACTCCCCTGAGCCATACTCCGCGCGGACACGCTGCAGCACACGATAAACAGCCAGCCCGCGCACGATGTCATACGCATTGATGCACGCAACCGCCACCACAAGAACCACGAATACGGCAAGCAGCGGTGGGAAGGCC
>CAZBFW010000695.1:0-2755 GCA_964491135.1 uncultured Phycisphaeraceae bacterium
CCGCGCCGTCCCATCGCTCGTGGTGGGCAAAGGTGATCTGGCACGCGTTGGCCAGAAAGTCATCCTCACCGAGCTTCCGCATGATGGCCAGCAGCGTCTCCCCGCCAATGACCGGGTGCTTCTCGATCATCCGCCGTTCGTCGTCGGTCAGGCGGCCGGGCTTGCGGAGCACCGCATCAGGCACACCGACCTTGCCCACATCGTGCAGGGACGAGGCAAGGCCCAGCGTGCGAATCTGGTCCGTTGACATCGGCAGATCGCGCTCCCGCCGGACCATCTCTTCGGCCAGCACCTCCACGAAAGCACGGATGCGCTCCAGGTGGTCTCCGGTCTCGGTGTCACGCGACTCGGTCAGCTTCGCCAGACCGAAGATGACGGCATCACGCGTCTTGAGCAGGGCCCGGCTGCGCTGGTTGACCAGGTTCTCGAGGTTCTCGTTGATGGCCGCCAGCCGGTTCTCGTACTTCCGCATGATGAGCCACGTCAGGCCCGTGCCCGCCAGGGCCATCGCCACAACCACCAGCACACCGACGCGCTGCACCGGTCCGAGCACTCTCTCCACCGTCTGGACGACCGCTGTCTCGGGCCGGTAAACGAGGACGGTGGCGTCCAAGGGGGTAATCTCGTACGCCGCAACCAGGTGCCGGCCGTCCGGAAGGTCAGCCCAACCCGCCACCGGTTCCGGCAACGACCGGGCTGCCTCGATGATTGCCTCTTCCCGCGGCAGCCCGTGCAGGACGGCCAGCCCCGGGCGGGTTTGCCGAAGGTCTTCACGCTCGCCAAGCTGAGGATGACAGAGTACTGATCCATCCGCGTTGCTCACCGCGCAGACGAATCCCTCGTTGGGAAGCCGGATGGTCTCGATCACCGCCTGAAGCCGTTTCCAGGATTCGGAACCGGTTTGCAGGTCCTCCAGCTTCATCAACTCCACGATGCGGGCCATCTGACCGGCGGTGTGGATGTTGTTGGCCCGATACCCGTCCCGCACCAGGCCGCCCACCTCCCGGCCGAGCCATCGGCCGAAGAGGGCCAGCCCCAGGGACAGGCAGATCAACTGCCCGGCTGCCACGAGCACGATCAGGGCCGATCGGGAGCGGATCATTCGAGTTCTCACAGGCCGCCCACTCTGCGGATGAGGGGGTCGGCTCGCCGATGGGGCCTACAGCGTCCTCCGCCGCGGCGTCACGCGCAGGTGCCGTTACAGCACGCGCACCCACACCGCCTTGAGGTACGACGACTCCGAACATCGCGGGGAGACGGGGTGATCCATCCCGGCCCCCGTCACCGCCAGAATCTGGACGGACCGGCCGGCCTGTCGCACGGAGGCCGTCACCAGGGACACAAACTCGTCACGTCCCATCGCACCGCTGCACGAACAGGTCAACAGCAGCCCACCCGGCGCCACCAGGCTCGCCGCCAGTCGGTTCAGGTCCGCGTACTTCCTGCGGCCTTCCTCCGTGTCATTGCGGCCGAAGATCAGCTTCGGCGGATCGAGCACCAGCACGTCGTACTGCCGCCGGTTCACCTGCATCTGCCGCATGTACGTGAACGCATCGGCCTGCACGGTGTCTACCCGCACCTGGTTGAGGTTTGCGTTGACCCGCGCCATGGCGACCGCCGCTTCGTCCAGATCCACGCAGGTCACTTCCGCCGCGCCGCCCAGCACCTTTGCACAGAGGCCGAACCCGCCCGAATAGCAGCATACGTCCAGCACGCTGCTTTCGCGGGCCAGCTCCGCCAGCCGCCGCCGGTTCTCCCGCTGATCACAGAAAAAGCCCGTCTTGTGCCCGCCCTCGAACTGCACACGGAACCGCACGCCGTGCTCCGCAACGTTCACCGAGCCCGGGCACCGGTCCGAGACGACCGGCTCCGCGGTGAACCCCTCCTGTCGCTGCACGCGCTCATCCACGTGCACGCGATGATGCCGTGTGCCCGCCGCCTCGTGCAACAGCGGCAGCAGGCGATCCAGCAGCCGCCACATGCCCAGGCTGAAGACCTCCACCGACAACACGTCCCCGTAGCGATCAACCACCAGCCCGCTCAGATCGTCCCCTTCCGCGTGGATCAGCCGGTACGCGTTCGTGACGGCGTCCAGCCCAAGCCGGTGGCGCCGCAACGCCGCCGCCCGCCCGATCGCATCGCGCCAGTACCCCTCATCCAGCGCCCCCTCGCCGAAGCGCAGCATCCGCACCGAGATGGCCGACCGCGGGTTGTACAACCCGTGCCCGAACAACGCCCCCCGCCGGTCGTACACCGCCACGCAGTCCCCCGGCCGAGCATCCGGCGACGCCTGGTTCACCATCTTCTGGTAGATGAACGTCTGGTATGCCGCCGACCGCAGGGCGACCCACGGCGACTCCCGCTCCGCACCGCTCGTGTCTGACGCAGGTTCGGTCATCGCCGGGGATTATACTGCGCAGCCGCCTCGGCGGCGCAGTCCCCCCATGGCTGCACCCTGCCGTCCGGACTCCGCGGGGCGTTCTCTTCTCATTTTTCCGTTCTTCGTTACCATGCACAGCATGAAACCGACCCTGCTCATTCTGGCCGCCGGAATGGGCTCGCGATACGGCGGGCTCAAGCAGATCGATCCGGTTGGGCCCAACGGCGAGGCGATCATTGATTTCTCCGTGTTTGACGCCATACGGGCGGGCTTTGGCCGGCTGGTGTTCGTCATCCGCCGCGATATCGAGTCCGCCTTCCGCGAGACCAAGATCGGAAGAGCACACGTCTGAACTCCAGTCACCGCTCATTATCT
>CAZBFW010000696.1:0-2732 GCA_964491135.1 uncultured Phycisphaeraceae bacterium
GACGTGTGCTCTTCCGATCTGGAAGCGCGCCGCCTCAAACACGGTGGCCTCCAGCGGAACACGCAACGCTCGAGTCGGGGACCGCTTCGTGAATATCCCGCGGATCGTGCCCGGCGTCCGGGCGGGTTGAGTCGCCAACGGCTCCAGCCGCTCCGCCAGCTCCAGCAACTCTTCCAGCCGGGCCAGTGCCCCCGGCACGTTGCAGCCCCGGGCTTCCAGCTGCGCCAGCCGCAGCAGGGCCATCACGGACAGGGCCGTCGGGCTCTCCCGTTCCAGCCGGTGGAGCTTCTCCCAGGCGTGCATCGAAGATGCATCCGGAAACGTGTTGTAGAATCGGACGACCCGGTGCTCATGAAAGGCGGCCAGATCCACACGTACGTCGGTCGCAAGGGCCTTGATGTACAGGGCGTTCGGTGCGTACCGGCTTTCGGGATAATGATACAGAAAGTGGTCGCACGCCCGGATCGCGGCCAGTCGATGCAGCGCAAACAGGCTCTGACGGTCTTCCGTCACCTCCAGCTCAAGCTGCCATGCCAGGTCTTCCTGAGCTTCCAGCGCCGCCTTCGGCGGTACGGGCCCCTCGTGCGCCTTCCTCCGGCGCCCGATGGCCGCCTCAAACTCCTTCGTCACGTCCTGGTCCGCAAAGTACGACGAATTCGGCCCGTATCGGTGCTCCAGCAGCCGGTATTGCAGTTCGTCCCGACCCACGTAGAACTCGAACAGCAGCACGGGCAGCGCAAACATGGCCGCCATGAGCGGCGCGATGGCGCCCGGCCGGTAATTCACCGCCCGGGCGATCGCCAGGACCACCCCGCACACCACGCACGACGCGATAATCGCCAGCACCCACGGCACAAAGAACATGATCCGGTCCGAGGGGCTTGCCAGCTCCTGCACCGCCACCGGCGACTGCCGCGACGCCGAGAAGAAATAGATCACCACCAGCAGCAACCCCAGCATGGCCGAGGCGTATCGAAACGAGAAACGAAACGGCCGAACCGATGCCAGCAGGCACGAGCCGGCCACCGTCAGCGCGAGCCAGGGCATCATGGCGATAAAGGCGATGACCAGCAGAAACGGAATGCTGCATGAAAAGCGGTACAGAATGGCCACCAGAATCGGAATGGACACCAGGGCCGCCAGCAGCACCCCCAGCACCACCATCTGCAAGGGAACGTCGTAGATGCTGATGGGAAACAGCAGCAGGTCGCTCAAGCTGACCCGATCATCACCCGCCGGCTGAAACGTCCGCCAGAACTCCGCCCAGTAGTGGGCCATGCGCGGGGCGAAGAGCATCCCGCTTCGCAGCCAGAACGCAAACACGCCCAACCCGGCGAACAACACGACGTTCAGGACCAGCAGAACAATGGCCCGCACCCGGTACTTCGACCCGGGACGCGACCAGACGTCCCAGACCGTCGGGGGTTCCGCCTCGTCCGCCGGCGCGTCCGCCGCGCGGGAGACGACCGGGGCGGGTGCCGCCGCCGGCCGAGACCGTCTGTTTCGCGATCGCTCAGCCATCGTCCTGCCTGACCGCCAGGTACACGGTCACAACGCCGAATGTCAGCGATCGGCACCGCACCCGCGCGAAGCCCGCGCCGTGCAGGCGCCGGGTCAGTTCCGTCGCGTCCATAAAGGATACCACCGATTCCGGCAGATAGCGATAGGCGCCGTCCCGATCACCACTGAGCCATGCCGCACCCGCCGGCATGATCCGCCGGGCGTAGAATTCGTACAGGGCGCGCACCCATGGGCGTCCGGGCCGCGTGAACTCCAGGATCACCGCGCGCCCGCCTGGCGACAGAACGCGCCGAAACTCCCGCAGCCCGTCATCCAGCACCTGAAAGTTCCGAACGCCGAAGGCGCACCCGACGACCGTGAACGACCCGTCGGCAAACGGCAGGCACAACGCATCGCACTCGCACCAACTTGCGTCCGTCGGACCGCGGCCCGCCGCCCGCTCCAGCATGGGCCGGGCAAAGTCGCAACCCACAAGCGTCCGCGGCCTCGGCGACGCGGCCGCAAACGTCCGCAGCAAATCCCCCGTTCCGCACGCCGCGTCCAGGACCTTGTCGTCCCCGCGTACGCACGCCAGCCGGACCGCCTGTTCACGCCAGTACGCGTCCCGACCCGCGCTGAACCACCGGTTCACCCGCTCGTACGTCGGAGCGATCGCGCCGAACATCCGGCGCACTCGATCCGCCTTGTCCGGCTGGGTGTGCGGTGAGCGAAGGGCCTCGTCATCCCAGGACGTGCGGTTTGCGTGACGGTGCATATGCGGGCCCATCTCAGGCCGCCCGGGTCTACAGCTCAATTCGGGCGCCCAGAAGCCGCAGGAACTCCCGAAGCAGGGCCGGGTGGGCCGGCCACGCCGGGGCGGTCACCAGGTTCCCGTCCACGTGGGCGTTCGCGTAGTCCCGGTCGTTCTTGATCCACGTCGCGCCCGCCTGCTCCACCTCGGGCCGAACGGCCGGATAGCACGCGCACTGCCGTCCCTGCAGCACGCCGGCCGCCGCCAGCAACTGCGGGCCGTGGCAATGCGCGGCAATCGGCTTGCCCGCCTCCGCAAAGTGCCGAACCACTCTGATCACGGCTTCGTCCAGCCGGAGGTACTCCGGGGCCCGACCGCCCGGGATCACCAGCCCGAGGTAGTGAGTCGGGTCGATCGCGTGGAAATCCGCATTCAGATCGGAAGAGCACACGTCTGAACTCCAGTCACCGCTCATTATCGC
>CAZBFW010000697.1:0-2731 GCA_964491135.1 uncultured Phycisphaeraceae bacterium
TGACCGGCTGGAAAGCCGGTCCCACAGATGACCGGCTGGAAAGCCGGTCCCACAGTAACCGGCTGGAAAGCCGGTCCCACCAATGCCCGACTGGAAAGCCGGCGCGCCGGGACGGTCCCGCAGCATGAGACACCATCCGCCCGGACCGGGCAGAGGTGCTCCCCGCAGTCTTATCGGCGCATTCGCGAGGGCAATTCCGTTGCCGCCGGAGGGATGCCCGTGCCGTCTATCCCGCTGCCGGGCGGCCTCGGGGCGAAATTGACCGCCAGGACCGATAGCCGGTATAATGAATCGCGATATGCACCCAAAGCATCCGGCCGCCAGTCCGCGTCAATCGGGTCTTCCACGTCCCGGGTCAATCCGTTGAGCGAGCCCATTCGTACAGACTTATCGGTCCAGCGGGAACGTGCGGTCCTGGTCAAGGTCATCCTGCCCGGCATGAACTTCGACGTGCGCCATCCGCTGCGTGAGCTGGCCGCCCTGGCCGACGCCGCCGGCGCGGAGGTCCTGGACGGCCTGATTCAGAAGCGAACCGCGCCGTCCGCCAAGACCTACCTGGGCAAGGGCAAGGTGCAGGAACTGAAGGAACGGGCCGACGCCTGCGGGGCCGACCTCATCATCTTTGACAATGAGCTGTCCCCCGCCCAGATCCGCGAGCTGGAGGCGGCGACGCAGCGCAAGGTGCTGGATCGCAGCGAACTCATTCTTGACATCTTCGCCTCTCACGCCCAGACGCACGAGGCCAAGCTCCAGGTGGAGCTGGCTCAGCTCGAATACACCGCTCCCCGCCTGCGCGGCATGTGGACCCACCTCGAGCGCATCGCCGGGGCGGGCGGCGCCACCCGCGCCGGCGCCGTCGGCGGGATCGGCACCCGCGGGCCGGGTGAGCGACAGATTGAGATCGACCGCCGCATCGTGTCCGACCGCGTGGCCATGCTCAAACAACAGATTGAGCAAATCGACCGCCGCAAGGTCCAGACCATCGCCTCGCGGTCCGAGCAGTTCACCGTGTCGCTGGTCGGGTACACGAACGCCGGCAAAAGCTCCCTCATGAATGCACTGACGGACGCCGACCAGCCGGTGGAAGACCAGCTCTTCAAGACGCTGGACACGCGAACCGCGCGATGGTCCCTGGGCGGCGGGCAGTTTGCCCTGCTCAGCGACACCGTGGGTTTCGTGCGTGACCTGCCGCACCGCCTGGTCGCCTCGTTCCGCGCCACGCTGGAGGAGGCCATCCACGCCCGGCTTCTTCTGCACGTGATTGACGCCTCGGCCCCGGACGTGCTGTGGCAGGCCGAGTCCGTGCAAACGGTGCTGGACGAGCTGGGCTGCGGACAGTCTCCCACCATCTGTCTGTTGAACAAGATCGACCTGGCCGGGAACGAGTCCGTCGTCGCGGTGCTGGAGAACCGCCTGCCGCGGTGCCTGCCCGTGTCGGCCAAGACCGGGGCCGGGCTGGACCGCCTGGTGGAGATGGTTCTCGAAGAGATCCGGTGCCAGGCCGCCCATGTGACCGTGCGCACGGCCGTGGGCAACGGGCGACTGATTGCCGAGATCGACCGCATGGCCGAAGTGGCGGCCCGGCGCTACACGGACAGCCACGTGGAAATGGACCTCCACATCGACCGCACCCAGCTTGATCAACTGCTCGGGCGCTATCCCGAGCTGGAGTGCCTCACCCCGCTGCCGGACCCCGCCGTGGAGCGTCCCCTGCCGCGGCCCGCCCCCGCTCCGTTCCTCGAGTCATAGCTGCATCGCCGCCGTCCGCTCTTGTCATTCGCCGTCGGCTGCGTTATGGGAGTCGTTCAGTTCTATGGCGCCCAAGACCCGCAAGCTCGTTTTCAACGTGGTCCGCACCGTCGTCTGCGTCGCCGCCCTCTGGTGGGTGCTGCGAAGCGTCACTTGGTACGACCGGGTGACCCTGGCTGACGGCACGACGGTCCGCGCGATGTCCGTGGACGCGCAGGAGGCACAGGTGGAGCGGGACGACGGCACGCGGCAGACCGTGCCGCTGGCCCAGCTCGCCCGCTCGTCTGACGGGTTGCCGGCCATCCAGTATGGACTGGCGTCGGTGCTGCGCGGCAGCTACAAGGGCCCCCTTCTGCTCTGCGTGCTGATCTTCGCGCCGGTGCCGTTCCTGCAGTCGCTTCGGTTCCTCATGATGTACCGGGCGCAGGATATCCGCCTGAGCTACTGGGAATGCACGAAGCTCTGCTTCGCGGGCAATTTCCTGAATTTCGTGGCCGTCGGGTCCACGGGAGGCGACGTGATCAAGGCCTATTACGTCTGCCTCCACACGAACCGTCGCACGGAGGCCGTCACGACCATCTTTCTGGACCGGGTGGTCGGGCTCATCGGCCTGCTGGCCCTGGTGGGGCTGATCATCCTGTTCTTCGGGAAGGACCGTCGGCTGCAGGCCTTCGGTGCGGTCATTGGTCTGTTTCTGCTCGGCGTGGTCGTGCTCAGCAGCTTCGTGGTTTCGGAGAAGGCCCGGTCGCTGGCCCGTCGGCTTCTGCCCCTGCCCCGAACGGCGCGAAACGGCACGTCGCCGGAGCCGGAGGGCCGCAGCGTCCTGGCCCGCGGCTGGAGCTGGGTCGGCGCGCAGTTCCGCCGCGTGGATGAGACCACCCAGCGTCTCATCCGCCACAAGCCGATGGTGCTCGGCTCCGTCTTCGTCACCATGGTGCTGCAACTGATCGCCATGAGTGCGTGGCAGGCCATCGTCTACGCG
>CAZBFW010000698.1:0-2726 GCA_964491135.1 uncultured Phycisphaeraceae bacterium
GGCATCTGCCGCAGGCCGAAGCGGCCGGCAGACAAATCCGCCGTCAAAGCCTGCAACTCCGACGCGTTCTGCGACGCAAGGTATTCCCGCTCAATGGGTTGGCCGTGCTCCGCTCGCGCGTCGAGGTAGCTCCCCTGGGCGACGATCATCACGCGATCATCCCCCGGCGTAATCTCCGCAGCGGGCAATAGGAGCATGACGTCCGCATCTTCAGACCAGGCCGTGGGCACGCTGAGAGCCCGCATGATATCCAGCATGCTGACGTCAACGCCCGTCACCCCGACGGGTCGGCCACCGGGGCCGATGATCGGAGCCGAAGTAGTGAAAACGACTTCTCCTGTGGTGGTGTCCACGAACGGCGGATTGCCGGTGACCTTGCCTTCGGCGAGTGCGTTGGTGAACCACACGCGTTGACGCGGGTCGAACCCGTCGGGATACCCGCCGTGCCCGGGATAGGATGAATGAACGCCGCTGACCAGGGCGGTGTACTGCCAGTAGATGGACTCCGCGTGCCCGGCCCGAATGGATCGATAGACGTCCACCATCGAGCTGAGGCGGGCCACGTCTTCCCGGACGGCCGCACGGTCTACTCCGGGCGCCAACACAAATGCCTGCGCGTCGAAGGAGATCAGCACGGGCTCCCGCATCCCGTCCGGCGTATGCCGGAAGTGCTGCTCGGACCGCACCAGCCCGGGAATGGCCGGGTCCGCCTGATCGTATTGCCCCGCCCAGAAAACCGCCGGCTCGGACGGCGGCGGCAGGGCCAGGCAATGGCCAGCCTCCCTGGCCTGGGTACGGACGGCCAGGTTGAGAGTCAGGACCTCCCGCCGAAGCGATCGTGCGTGATCCTGCGCCAGTTGGAGCAACTGCTGGCCCGCTCGCTCGCTAAGCGTCGCACGCGACTGGTACCCCAGCTCATGCCCGAGCCGGTCCCATGACCGGTTCTGAAACACGGTCAGGAACGCCATGGGCAAAAGAGCCGTCGCGAGAAGAAGAAGAAGCAGCTTCCAGCGGATACGCATGATGAAGACCTTCTCGCCGGTCGATGTGTTACCGTCACCCGGAGCCGCGCCTGCGTACTCGTATACCCGACCTGCCCCCACGTTGTCCACCGAAATTCAACAACGCACACACTGCCGGTGCTTCGCGCGAGTGTAGAGCAAGGCTCAGTTCAGCGCGTTTATTCTTGTCGTTCGGCACATTCCCTCTTGTTTTTGTTCGCGACGATGTGCTATAAGACGACGCAACCTCACCCCGCACGGATGCATCCTCGGTTCACGGAGTCGAACCCATGCTTTCCCGCTCCCGCTTTGCGATTCTCGCTGCCGCCCTGCTCGTGTTGAACACTGTTGGACTTGTCGTCATCTACCTTGCGGCCACCCGCGCGGACCGGCCCAAGCTTCGCGTCCTCGCCGCCCTGCCGACGCGAAATATCGACGACACCGACCGGCTCACCCTTGTCTTCGATGAGCCGCTCGTGCCGGTCAGCGTGGTCGGCAAGCCGGCGGATCGCTCGCCCTTCGTCGTGGACCCGCCCCCGGATGGACAATGGGTCTGGGCCCAGCCGGACCGGCTGGAGTATCGCCTGGACAGACCGCTTGCTCCCGGCCGGGTCTACGTGGTGAAGCCCGCTGCCGATGCGGAAACACAGACCGGTCGCGTGCTCGTGGGCACATCCTCTTTCGAGTTTGCCACACGACCCCTGCAACTGGTTTGTCACCAGCTTCTCTCCATGGACCGATCCGATCTGACCCTGGAGCTTACGTTCAACCAGCCGGTCAACCCGGCCGACCTGCTCCGCCACCTTCGGATCCGACCCGCTACCGACGAGGATGTGCCGCCCACATCCGAGCCCGCCTCCGGCAACAATCTCGAGGCGATCAGCCTGACGCCGGAACCTGCGGAACGCATCCTCGTCCGATGCCCGCGGAACGACGCCGCCAGGATTCGCCTGACCCTGGCCGCCGCCCTCACCGGACACGGCGGCAACCGCCCGCTCGGGCAGGACGAGACCCGGTACCTCGATGTCGTCCCGCGGTTCGCCCTGCTCCGGGCCGACGTCGACCGCCCCTGCCTTGACGAAGACGTCACCGTGGAACTCTATTTCTCATCCCCGTTGCACGGCGAGAAGGCCCTGCCGACGGTCCAGACAGACCCGCCCATCACCGGCCTGCGAACTCGCCGCGGCTACTGGGGGTCGCTCCGCGTCGAGGGGCCGTTCCAGTCCGGCCAAACCTACACGGCCACCGTCGGTGCCGAGGCCGTCGCCGTGGACGGGGCAGTCCTGGGCGAGCCACAGAGCGTGACCTTCGAGATCCCCGATCGACGGCCCGGGCTGCGGTTTCCCGTTGACCGGGGAATCCTCACGCCCCAAGGCCACCGGGAGGTGGAGTTGAAGGCCGTGAACGTAGCCGGCGTGGCGATCAACACGCAGCGCGTCCACGAAAACAACCTCGTCGCGCACGTCCGCGGCGAAGAACCCCGAGCCACCGCCCGAGAGCTGGACGAGCTGACCATCCCGCTCGATTTTCCCCGCAACACGCCCACGGTGGCGGCCATCGACCTGCGGCGCGTGCTCCCCGACCAGCTCGGCGTGTACTACGTCCAGGCCAGCGCCACGGATCGCACGTGGGTGGACGACACGGCCATCATCTGCATTTCAGACCTGGGCCTGACCGCCAAACGAGAACGAGACGGCGTCATCGCCTGGGTCACCTCGCTTCGGA
>CAZBFW010000699.1:0-2715 GCA_964491135.1 uncultured Phycisphaeraceae bacterium
CAGCCGGCGGTTTCGGCTTCACCCCGGGGGTCGGCAATTCAATCGTGAATTTGTGCTCGCACTTGGGGCACTTGGCCCGGCGCCCTACGGCGCTTGCGGGAAGCCCCAGCGTGGCACCGCAGTTCGGGCAGGGAACCTTGATCCGGTCACCTTGCGTTCCAGCCATGGAAGAGCGTGCTCCTGAAACCGAGGAATGAATGGAAATGGCGCTGCGTCCCGGCGAGCCGCACCCGGCGGGACGGCCGTCACCTGATGTCGGCAGTGTAGCGGAAACGAAGCACCGGGAACAAGTGGGTGTTCCAAAATGGCCGGCCCCGCAAGACGGCCGGGCGGCAGATGGGCACGCTCGGCCTGATTCACAGGTCAGCGAGCCGTCGGACCCCGATTGGCCGGCACCCCGAAGATCCAGCGGCCGGTCACCGGGTCGAACCAGTCCTGGCCGCCCGCGCGGTTGGGGACGCCGTAGTACCACCGGCCGGTCGCGGGGTTCAGGTAGTCCACGGTGTTGTTGGGATTGCGGAAGCCCACCGCGGATCGGCCCGTCACGGTGTCATAGGCCTGCATCTGGTATCGACCTGCCGGCTGGGTCCTGTAGCGCGACCACAGGTCAAGAACGGTGGGTCTCTGATTCCGATCCGACCAGCGTTGCGGCTGAATGCCGCGGGCCCAGAACTGCGTCTTCTGCATCGTCTCGGCCGTGTTCGTTGGGCGGTTCCACCATTGTGGGTAGGACTGGGAACTCCACGGGTCGGCCGTCAACTCAGCGGGCGAGCCAGTGGAACTGAACGGCCGAACGATAGACCGCTCCGGCGCCGCCGAGCGCCGCGAGCGCTGCCGGGTCAGCCGGGAATCCTCGACGGTGCCACGAACGGGACGGCCCGTGCGCGAATCGCGAATTCCGCGGGGGTCCCGTGTGCGCGAAGCGCGCGGGGGAGCTTGGTAGAACAACGGACCGCCTGCGGTCGATCCGGGCGGACTGGCCGCTTCGGCGTCAGGCTCGCGCTCGGCGGGCTGCGTCGTGGGCGGAACGCTCTGCAATGCCGGATCAGCGGGTTGGGTAGCGGGCACCTGCGCGGCCGCCGTAGAAAGCCCGGCCACCCCCAGCACCCACAACCCGACCGCGGTGCGAAAGGCTGCGAACATGCGGATACCCCCTGCTGAACGATCGGACGGCAGGCCGGACCCGACCGGACCGCCAATCATAAGTATAGCGCCTCCCCGCGCGGGTCGCAAACCGCCCCAGCAGACCCGGATGGGGTGCGCTTCGTAGAAGTCAGACTGAAACGCCGCTTTCAGCGAAGCGGATCGAGCGTGTCTCGAACGCTCTCTGCCAGGGGCGTGCGGGGTTGCCAGCCGCAGTGAGCCGTAAGCTTCTCATGACTGCCGTATACAACGGACACATCTGCAGCGCCACGCAGGCGCCCCGAATCGACTTCAACCTGCACCGGGACCCCGCTTGCTTTGACCATCGCGTCCAGCAGGTCGCCCACACGGGTCGGCCGGCCGCTGCACAGGTTGAACACACCGCCCGGGGCGGGTTTGTCACAGAGCATCCACGTCGCCTCAACGGCGTCGTGCACGTCGAGAAAGTCACGTTGGCTGTCCAGGTTGCCGACCCGGATCGTGCCGCCACCCGCTCGGATGATCGCCTGCAGTTGCTCGGCAAACGCCCCCGGCGCCAGTCGGGACGTGACCCCGCGGCCAATGAGCTGAAACGGCCGGACAACCGTCACGCTCAGGCCGTAGGTCCGGTGATAGAAGACGGCCGCCTCCGTGGCCAGGCGCTTGCTGAAGCCGTAGGCCGTGACCGGTCGGCAGGGTGTGTCCTCCGTCACGGGCAACTGGTCCGGATCGATATGGCCGTACTCCGCGGCGGAACCCGCGGTGAGAATCACGGCGTGCGGCACTTCGGCGCGGACGGCCTCCAGAATGGCGATGAGCGAGGCGGCGTTCGCCCTGAAGACGGCCAGCGTGTCGTCCGTGCCGAACTGCCCGGCCAGATGCGCGATCACATCCGGCTTCTCCAGCCGGATCAGCGTATGGACGTCGGCGGGCGCGGACAGATCCACGGCATGAAAGGCATCGCAGCCGGGCGGGGCCACGCTGGACAGGTCGGCCGCGAGGATGGTCGGCCGATTGGGCAGGCCGGCCAGATACGCACACAGATGCCGGCCGAAGAAGCCGCCGGCCCCCGTGATCAGCACTCGCTTGCGCTGGGTCTCCATCATCCGCTGCTCCGGAATGCGGCAGGCGCGTTTTTCTACTCGATGGACGTGCCGCCGGCAAGCCGAGTGCGCCACAGACAAGACGTCGTTTCGCGGGACGCTCCGCCTGCAGAGTCGGCGTTTTCGCTCTGGCACGCGGAGCGGGGCGGAGTATGATAGGAATCGGGGCCGGTCGGATGACAGCGGCCCAACGGTCCGGATCTGTGTCGGGCATGAGCAGAACACGGCCATTCTCCTGGCAGTCCGCCGTCCACGCCCTCGAGGACGTGCTCTATCCGCCGGCCTGCCCGCTGTGCGGGCGTCCAGACCCGTCAGGGCGGGATCTCTGCTCGGATTGTCAGGCCGCACTGGCTCGATCGCGCGGCGTTCCGTTCTGCACGCGCTGCGGCACGACCGTCGGGCCGTTCGCGGGCACGGTGGACGGTTGCCCTTCGTGCCGAACGCGCCCGGCGCCCACCGCTGGCTTCGTGCGGGTGGGCGAGTTCTCCGG
>CAZBFW010000700.1:0-2713 GCA_964491135.1 uncultured Phycisphaeraceae bacterium
TTGCAGTAGACGAAGTTGTGCATGCCGTCCGACGTGATGTACCACGTCTTGGGCGTCTTGAGAGCGCCGTACTGTTCCGTCTCCGTCCAGTGGCGTCTGAGAATCTGCCCCGCCAGGAACAATCCGGCGCCCTTTCCGCCGATCGTGCCGTGTCCCTTGGCCGGGAAGATCATCCGCTGCATCAGGTCGTGGAAATCCTTGATGTCGACGTAGTTCTTCGCGACGTTGATGTACTCGAGCTGGTCGGACAGGAATCGCCGCACCAGCGAGACCCGCACCCCCTTCATCGTGCTGGTGGACAACTCCACCTCACCCTGGGTGGCGTGCTGGTACCGGGCGATGGCGTCCCCCACCTCACTCAGCGCAGTATGGTAATTCTCCAGGGAGTTGATCAGAAAGGCCGCCCGGTCCTGCTTGATCCACTTGTGAATGCAGGAGACGATCTCTCCGTCACTGAGGTGGGCGGCCGCCACGCGAAACGTCTCGCTCACCAGCTCGTCCAGGGTGGCCGGCGTTCCCGCCCGCCGCGGCCGGTTCGCCTCCAGCAGAAGCGAATCCTGATCGGCCCGGCTGGCCACGCCGAAGTGGCGAAGCAGGACTCCCGCTTCCTTTACGCCGGCCCAGCACAGATGATTGATCATCTTGCGCGTCACGCGCATCAGCAGGCTCTGGTCCGTCCGCTCCAGCAGGGACAGAATGACCGACCACTCATACGTCGACGGACCCGACAGTTTCTGCTGCGCCGACCGCCACTCCTGCATCTCCTCCAGCAGCCGCCGCTGCGTGACACAACTGCCCAGCCGCTCCGCGATGGCGTCAATCAGCTTGCGCTCTTCCTTCAAGAACGGACCCTCGTCCTCAAACGGCGTCAGCTCGTTGTATGAGACCTCCAGCATTCCCACACGCTCGCCCAGTGATTCAATCGCGGCCGTCAGCGTCCAGGGCGAATCAACGTATCCGTCCGTCTCGTACGCCTGGTCTCCATACCGGATGCGAGCCTGGCAGGCGCCCGAGTACTGCCAACCCGTGGGGATGGTTGCGATCACCGCCTGAAACACCTGGCCCAGCGACTCGTTCGAGTCGGCAAGGATTTCCTCGATGGCATAGATGCAGTCCAGCTCCTTCACCCGCTCCTGGAGCGAACTCAGGAGGCTCTCTGTCGTCTCGTCGCGCTGCTCCATCGCAGGCATCTCCCGCCGGACACGCGGCCCGCCCGGATCCGTCCGCGTCGAGTCTACCACGACGACGCCTCCGGGAAAAACCGCCCCGGACCTCGGCTACAACCGGCGAATCACCCCCCGTCCCGCCCGCCCGTCCACCCGCACGTCCAGGGGTGAAGGACACCGCACGTGGCGCACGAAGGACAGCTCCGACTCGACCGGCAACTCCGCCAGCCCTTGCCAGTCAATCGCCCCGGGCCTGGCGTGACTGACGGTCAGGTAGGGTACCCCGAAGCAACTGATGTTGTGGAAGAAGTGCGAGCCCTGACTGGGCTCCACGTCCATCTCTGGCAGCATCGCTTCGACGATGACCCGTGCACCCGATATCTGGGCCCAGGTCACCGGAATCCCCAACCACGGATCCACACTCCCCCATCGGCCGAACCCGATCAGCAGGTACGGACGACCCGCAACCCGCAACCGATCATTCAGCCCCTGCACCTCATCCGCAATCGCGCGAGTGTGGCATGCCTCAAACGTCTCCGGACGAACGTATACGATGTCCCGAACCGCCGCCACCCTCCCGTTACCCAGGACGGATTCGGTGCCGATCAGCACGCGGTCACCCCGCAACTCCTCCTCCGAAACGTGCACCGCGTCCAGGTTCCAGCCCATCGCCCTCAACTGCAGGAACCCGAAACGCGCCGGGCGCCCGCTCCGACCCCCCAGCGTCATGGCGAACTCAATCTCCACATCACCCCCCACGGCCTCCTTGCAGCACGTCGCAAGCCGCTGCAACAGCGGGGTCAGCGGCACAACCTCAGCCTCCAGAATCGGGGCAAACGTCAGCACGCGCGGGCCCGGTGATCCGATCCCGATGCGCAATCGATCGGAGGATGCGTCATACGTCGAGGCGAGATGATCAAGAGAACCGTGGGCCTCCGCCTCATTCAGCGTTCCGCGAACCAGGTACTCGGTCTCCTCAATCGGGTTGTAGGCAGGCGGGCGGCCCATGTTCACAGCCCAGAACATCGTCTGCGTCCGATGCATCAGGTCGTGCACCGATCCCAGCGCCGGGGTGTGCCGCGGAAAAGGCGGGGCGAACGCCCATGTCAGGCCCCCGTCCACGATCGTCTTGCCCAGGCCCAGGGCCAGGCTGGCAACACCATCCTCCGGACGGCCCGGGCCCGTCGCGTACACGTTGAACGTCCGCATGACCCCGGACAAGGTGGGGTAGAACCGGTCGCCATACCGCAGACCCACGACCTCCTGGATGACAACGGCCATCCGCTCGTCGTGCACGCGATGCCGGATCGCCGCCGTGTACGCTTTGGCCTCAGTGGAAAAAGTGGAGGCATACACGAATTTGACGGCTTCCAGCAGACGCCGGAATCGCTCGTCAAGCCCCGGCTGGTTGTTGGGAATCATCTTCGTGGCGTAGGTCCCCGCAAAGGGATGGGCAACCGCGTCTTCCAGCAGGCTGGAGGACCGAATGGCCAGGGGCGAATGAACCCGGGAAATCAGCGCCCGCAGGTCACCGACCACCGCAGGCG